>CACZQT010000143.1 GCA_902783295.1 uncultured Lachnospiraceae bacterium | reverse complement strand
GGCCATAGTTTATGACACGCCGATACATGAGTATGCAGTGGGGCGGGGGCCCCACGAAATACGAATGTATCGCAGGATTGTGAGAGCACGAAGCGCGAAACAATCCGTAACCATGTTCGGGTCGAACAGGAGATATCAGAAAAAACGGAATTGTTCAGAAGCAGAATCGTTTACGAAACAGGAAAGCTTAAAAACAGGGAGGAATCATGCTTTTTCAAAGACTCCGGCCTCTGGCAGAAAGTACAGAACTGGAAGATGTCCGTACGGATTTCCGGGAGAGCAGACGGATGGAAAAATACCGCCTTGGCCGCAAAGCGCTTTACTTTCCGGCAGGCTTTGTGTGGGAATACCTGCCGCTTGCCGATATTGAAAAAATCCGGCGCGTCACCCGGCTGATCGAATCTGAAAACGGGGTCTGTCCTTTTTCCATGGAAGTGCCCAGCGTGCGGCTTTTCTTTCACGGAAAGGAAGTTGTTCTGGAAATAGAGAAGGAAAAAAGCGTGGCCGCGGTGATCGGTGCCGTGGATGCCCTGCAGACAGGAGGTGCCTGATATGTCATGGAAGCCTTATCTGGAAGGACATGTTGTTACTGACCCGAAGTCAGACGCGAAGAACGGCAGGCATATCGAGCAGTACAAGGTCAGCCGGGAAGCGGTTTATTTTCCAAAAGAACAGTATCTTCTGATTTCTGATATCCGGAGGACCTGGATTCAGACATCGCAGCTTAACGTCACCGGCTGCTGCGGGAAAGGTCTTCCGGTTTTTGTTGTACGCCTGGATCACGGAGATGAAAAGAAAGTGAATCTTATGGTAGAGAAGAAGGAGAATGCGGAAGAACTGATCCGCCTTCTGTGCGAGGTAAATCCTGCCATAAAGATAGAAAACTGGTCCAGAGAAGCCGTCCTGAACGGGACAGCGCCACGGTAAACAGTCGGGGAGGAAGTAAGATTATGCATCAGGAAGAGAAGGAAGGAAGCAGTGTGCGCTGGTTCCGCCGCGGCATGAGGGATGGGATTCCGATCAGTGCAGGGTATTTTGCGGTCGCCTTCGCCCTGGGAATCACAGCTAAGCAGATGGGGCTTTCTGTGCTGCAGTCCGCTGTAATGTCGCTGACGATGCTGGCGTCAGCCGGGGAATTTGCAGCTATTACAGTGATCGGCGGCAACGCCGGACTTCTGGTGATGGCAGTTACAACCGTTGTAGTCAATATGCGCTATCTGCTGATGTCAACGGCTTTGTCTCAGAAGATCGAGAGCAGGACAGGGTTCGCGAAACGTCTGATGATGTCCTATTGTGTGACAGATGAGATATTTGCTCTCGCTGTTACGGTGAAGGGAAAACTGGATCCGATGTATAATGTAGGAATGGCTGTTGTGGCAGCTCCGGGATGGACAGCCGGAACAGCCCTGGGGGCAGCACTCGGATCGATTCTTCCGACAGCGGCAGCCAATGCACTGGGAGTAGCTCTGTACGGAATGTTTCTGGCGGTAATTATTCCTCCGGCCAGGAAAAACCTGGTTATAGCAGCGGTAGTCATCATTTCCATGCTGTCGAGCTGGCTGATGTCCATTCTTCCGGTGCTGCGGGAGATTTCCTCCGGGACCCGCATTATTATCCTGACACTGCTCATTGCTTCGGCTGCAGCGATCCTGCGACCGGTGAAAGAAGAGGAAGGGGGACAGGCGTCATGAAGATCAGCACGAATATCTATCTGCTGGTGGCAGCTATAACTATCTATGCAGTCCGGGCCATTCCCCTGACCTTGATCCGTCGGGAAATCAAAAGTCCGTTTCTGCGTTCTTTCCTGTACTATGTGCCGTATGTGACCCTTGCGGTGATGACATTTCCCGCGATTCTTTCCGCGACCGGAAGCCCTGCTTCAGCCTGGATCGGTCTGGCAGCGGGCGTGGTTCTGGCTTATGTGGACGGCAACCTTTTCCGTGTAGCGCTTGGCGCCTGTGCTGCTGTTTTTATAAGTGAACTTTTCCTGTTGTAAAAACGCAGGTTCGATATCTTCGCCAGCCGTCTCTTTGAATGCAGATCTGGCTGCAGAATGTAAATATGAATAACAAAAAACGAGGCTGTGAAAAAGGGAGGATAAGCTCCCGGTTTTTCACGGCCTCGTTTTTTTATATCACAGGAAATTTCTCCGGATTACCTATGAGATAAAATCCTCCGGGGGGATGCGCAGGGGCTGCGTAAGGAATCATTTCGGCTTACGCCGAACGCATCCCGTACACTGAGCAGGAGAGGCAAGCCTCCTCCTGCTCGATCAGCGAAACTCTTTTTCTTTACAATACGCCTGCCAGTACGAGGGCCAGCAGGAGGAAGGTAACGAAAAGGACGGAGGAAACAGCCACGACGCCCCATCTTGTGCTGTGTTTTCCTGCAGAGCCGGATTCCAGCAGGCCTGCCCTGCGCAGTGCAGTTGCTACAGGTTTGTAAAGCAGCATGGCAAGGGTGGCGTTGATACCTCCTTTTACCAGATTAAACGGAAGGAACACAGAAAGGAGCATGCCGGCAACAACTTCCCTGGGAACTTTCATATAAAGAGGGGTAATCAGCCAGTTCCAGAGAAGCATCAGAGCGGTCATGCAAAGAGTACCTGCCACCAGCCCAAGGACAGCATTTGCCATGGTCCGCTTTCTCTGGTAAAGGGCGGCTGCAATACAGGCGAAAGAGCAGCTGGCCAGAATATTCATAATCAGGCCGATAGGCCCTGTCGAACTGACGGTTATCATTTCGATCAGAGACGTCACGATGGCAACCAGAGCTGCAGGCAGGACGCCGAGCATAAAACCGCTGATCACGATCACGACATCTTTCAGGTCGAAGGACAGGAAACCGGCCACGTCAGGAAGAAGGCGGGAGAGCAGCTTTGCAACAAAAGCGATCGCGCAGAGCATGGCCAGGAGAGTGATGCTTTTCGTGTCGGGGCGGAATGTTTTCTGGTTTTGTTTCATGGTAATTCCTCCTTTCGGAATAAAAAACCCCGGAGAAACTCCGGGGCAGAACGTGCGTGCAAGCAGCCATCTTCTTTCATCCGGACTATACCGTCGGTACCGGAATTGCACCGGTTCATGCCTTTCGGCTCGCGGACTGTCACCGCCGGTGGGGACTTTCACCCCGCCCTGAAGAGATTGTTCCCATGGGGATTGCTTTCCCATGGTTTTTGTGTGATAGGCCCGGAGAGCATGCACCGTGTTTGTACTGGCGCATATTCGGCGGGCAGCTTTAAACTTCCTATATGATATTTCTGATATATGCTATCACGGCAGCAGGAGGCTGTCAAGAGAAACAGAAGAGAGGGAAACGATGCTGAAGACTCGGGATACGGCAGTTTTCCGGGATTAAAAGAAAGTATATTTTTGCGGGAAAAAGAATGGAATTATGGAGAAAAAGAAGAATTCTTTGCATATATAACGAAAATATGAAGCGACACATAAATAAAAAGTCCGAAATGTCACATATTCGCAAAATTATCCTTGACTTTCACGGGGCGAATTGATATATTTGATTCAAACGCGTAACAATTGTGTAACATATGAACGCGGAGGTGTTTTGGAAAATGAGAGAGAATAAGAAATTGTGGATACAGATCCTGGCGTTGGGAGTTGCCGGTTCCATGGCGGCTTCAACTCCGATGTATGCGATGGGCGGTATGGCCGGTATTTCTGCTGTACAGTCCGGACAGAGTACGGAAGCACAGCCGGAGACCGAAGCAGCTGTGAAAGCTGCGGGGACAGTTTATTACGGCGGGATTGCTGCTGTACAGACCGGACAGAGCACGGCGGCTGAACCGGAGACTGAGGCAGAGGTGGAAGCTGCAGGGACATCTTATTTCGGCGGAATCGCTGCCGTGCAGAATACGGAGGCAGAAGATGTGGCCGAAGAGGAGGCCCCTGAAAATACAGACGAGGAAGCCCCCGCTGCAGCTGCGGAACCCGAATCCGAGCCTGTCAGACAGGAAAACTGGGATTCTGAACCGGAATATGAACCTTCTCCATACGATAATGTAGCAATTGCTCAGGTGAGGAGCAGTGTTCGTGTCCGCGAGGAAGCCACAACCGAAAGCAAGATGGTCGGCCGCATCCCGAACAACGGTGCAGGTACGATCCTGAAGACTGTGGAGCGGGAAGACGGCCGCTGGTATAAGATCCGTTCCGGTTCTGTAGAAGGTTATGTAAAGGCTGACTATTTTGTGACCGGGGATGAAGCGGAAGATATTGCCGAAGAAGTCGGGACTGTAAAAGCTACCGTAACGGCAAGAGCGCTTCGGATGCATTCCAGCGCAGACATTGACAGTTCTGTAGTCGACCTTCTGGGCGAAGACGAGACCTATGTGGTTCTCAGTCAGAGCAATGGTTACGCGAAACTGAAGGCCGGCGACAAGGTCGGATATGTGGATGATCTCTATGTGGATTACACGGTAGAGTTCGAAAAGGCCGTATCTATTGAAGAAGAACGGGCAGCGGAACGCGCAGAAGAAGCCCGGAGAAAAGCGGCGGAAGAAGCAGCCCGCGAAGAGGAAGACGCGGTTACTTATTATGATGACGACGATGATGATATGGCCGTCTATGATGATGAAGACGCGGTTCCTTACTATGATGATGACGATGATGACGTCACCTATTATGACGATGACGATGACGTCACCTATTATGACGATGATGACGAAGAAGCTGTCACCTATTACGATGATGACGATGATGATGACGACGATGATGATGACAGCTATTACAGCGATGACGACGATGATGACGATGACGACAGCAGCGATGACGACGATGACGATGATGAACCGGTAGTCACGTTTGATGATGACGATGATGACGACGATGATGATGAACCGGTTGTCAGATACGCGGATGAAGCGGCTGATGATATGGATGATGAGCCGGTAGAACAGGTGAATGGCGGCTACTCCAGCTCTGACCGCGATGAGATCGTGGATTACGCTCTGTCTTTCGTGGGTGAAGTGCCTTATGTATACGGCGGCAACAGCCTCAGTTCCGGCGTGGACTGCTCCGGCTTCGTGCAGCAGGTTTTCCGGCACTTCGGCGTGAGTCTGCCCAGGGATTCTGATTCTCAGGCCGGTGCAGGCTATGGCGTAAAATCTTCCAACAAGCAGCCCGGTGATATCATCTGCTACGATGGCCATGTAGGCATCTATATCGGCGGCGGTGAAGTGGTTCACGCTTCGAATGAAAATTCCGGTGTACGGGTTTCTTCCTGGAATTACCGGAGTGTTGTAAGCATCCGCAACGTGCTGGACTAATCTCAGGCTGACCTGAAACAATTACCAGAAGAAAAAGAGCTTCTGCTGAACGGATTCGTCCGGGAGCAGAAGCTCTTTTTACGTTTTAGCCTTTCATTGGTGTGAGAAAGCACTTTCGCAGGCTTTATAAAGAAAAAGGCGGCCTCCTGGGAGACCGCCGGTTTTTTCAGATATCATCCTTCCGGTTCGATAAGACCATATGCGCCGTCTTTACGTTTATACACCACGCATACCTGATCTGTTTCCGAATCCCGGAAAACGTAGAAGCTGTGTCCCAGAAGATCCATTTGCAGGCAGGCCTCTTCGGGATCCATAGGCTTCAGGGCGAAATGCTTTGTGCGTACAATACGGATACCGTCTTCCTCATCCCCGGCATCTTCTTCCAGGTACTCCGGTGAAAAGCCGCCCTGATAACGGTTGATCAACCGGGTTTTATGCCTGCGAAGCTGCCGCTCAATGGTTTCCTGAACCATATCGATGGAAGAGTACATGTCCTGGCTGATTTCTTCTGCACGGATGGTTGTTCCGCGCATCGGAATGGTGACCTCTATTTTATGACGGTCTTTTTCCACACTCAAGGTAGCCTGCACTTCAGTATCATCCCGCAGATATTTTCCCAGTTTGGAAAGTTTGTTTTCGACCTGTGCCTGAAGGCGGGGGGTCAATTCCAGGTTTTTTCCGTAAATCTGTAAACGCATATCCCTCAGCTCCTTTTCTTTAATCTGCATTCGGCTGAATGCGGTAACAGGTGAGAAATAACAGACAAAACAAAAACACTGATTTGAAAAGTCTGTACAAATAAAAAATTCTCCTCCTGTTATTTTTCAATTTTACCATAAAATCAGGAAAAAGCAAGTGAAAAATGATCAGAATTCACAGGCGGTCTGTACCTTGCGAAGCCGCAGGCGATGTGAACAGCAGCACGGCAGAACTGCCGAAAACGCGGCGTATCATCTCTTGAGTTTCTAATAGAATATTAATATTTCCGCAATGGTATTTGAGGGATGGCTTGGGTATAATGGGAATACTGCCTCCTGAAGCAAAGCTCCATCCAATGTAATGTCAGAAGGAAATAATATGGCTTATAATACGAATACCTATTTTGCTGTTTTTTTGCCTGCTGTGTGCCTCCTGTATCAGCTGGTTCCATCCCGGCATCGCTGGAAAGTGCTGCTGGGGGCCAGCGCGGCTTTTTTCTGGCTTATCAGCCGTTTCCTCATCGGCTGGTGCCTGGGATCTACGCTGATACTGTATCTTTCGGCGCGGAAAATCGAAGAAATCCGCTGCAGAGAACAGAAGGGGGACGCGGGACAGGAAGTTAAGTCCCGGCTTCAGGAGAAAGAAAAATGGATATGCATACTGGGGGTCTTTCTGGTGGCTGCTATCCTGGCGGCGCTGAAATACCACGGTATTGCATCTGGAATTCTTCACCGCATGGCGCGCCGTATCCCCACGGTATCCATGCTGGCAGCCCCAATCGGGATTTCGTTCTATACCCTTCAGGGAATCGGATACCTTCTGGATGTATACTGGGGCAGGACGAGAGCAGAGAAGAATTATTTCCGGCTCTGCCTGTTCATGATGTTTTTTCCTTCCCTGATGGAAGGCCCGATTCTGAACTGGCAGGACATGTCGGAACGGCTTTTCCGGGGAGATCCCATCACGGATTCTTCTTTCTATACGGGGCTGGTCCGCATTTTGTGGGGGCTGTTCAAACGAATGCTGGTATCCGACCGGATGGATGCCATGGTTGTTTCACTGTTCGGAGGCAACGTGGAGATTACCGGACTGATGACGGTCATAACGGTATTTGTGGCGACGGTGCAGCTGTATCTGGAATTTTCGGGAACAATCGATATTGTTATCGGTTCCGCACAGCTCTTCGGCATCCGGCTGCCGGAAAACTTCCGTCAGCCGTTTCTGGCAAAAAGCGCAGCTGAGTTCTGGCGGAGATGGCATATCACTCTTGGCGCCTGGTTCAGGAATTATATCTTTTTCCCGGTCACCACGTCGGAACCGGTGAAGAAATGGAACCGGTACGGCAGGAGACATTATGGAAAGTATATCACCATGGTGGTAACTTCCTTTCTGGCGCTGTGTCCGGTGTGGATCCTGAACGGAATATGGCACGGAAGCGAACAGACGGCATTACTGTTCGGCATCTATTACCTGGTCATCCTGCAGGCGGAACTGATGCTGAAACCTGCTGTGGATTATGTGCTGAATGTCCTGCATGTCCGGGCTGACAGCCGGTTTGTCCGGATCCTGGCTCTGCTGAAGACCTGGATCGTAATCGGTGTTGGAGAAACTCTGTTCCGCGCGGGGACCTGGTCGTTCTTTGTAAGGGTGATGGGAGGCCTGTTCAGGCCGCCGTTTGACGGACATATCCGGACGGGACAGCTTCTGGAACTGGGGGTTGACACGGGAGACCTGGTTGTTATTGTCGTGGGAATCCTGATTGTTCTGCTGGTTGAACTGAGATGGGAGAAGAATCCGGACATGTTTGAGAGGGTGTATGAGCTTCCGGCGCTGCGCCGCTGTGCAATCATTTACCTGATGGTGATGCTGATTGTACTTTTTGGCGCTTACGGAGCAGGATATGCCAGAGTAGATCTGATTTACGCGGGGTTTTAATCAATGAAACGTAAATGGAGAAGCTTGCTGTTTGTGATACTGCTGGTGCTTACAATCTATTTGCCGGGTCTTTTCCTGACGCCGGCTTTTCTGGAAAAACACGGGCTCGTCTTCGGGAAAAACGCTGTTTTTTCGGAGATTCAGCAGCAGCCGGAGAAAACCATCGATATTCTGATTGCAGGAGACAGCCTCAGCTATACGTCAGTATCTCCGGGCGGTTTGTGGAAAAACTATGGCTTTACTTCCTATGATGTCGGGCAGCCGGGGGCGACTCTTACAGATGCCCTGGACGTACTTCTTACTTCTTTCGAAACCCAGAAACCGCAGATAGTCCTGCTGGAAACGAACAGCCTGTTTCATCATCAGAGCCTGCATGACCAGCAGCAGTCACGGATTTCTCTGCTTCTGTACCGCGCCATGCCGCTCCTCCGCTACCACAACGGCTGGAAAGCGTTCTTTCAGAGGAAGAAAAAAAGGACGTATAAGGGCTTCCCGCTGAATACAAAACGGGCAGCCTACCGGGGCGGGAACTATATGAAGCGCACGGAAGATAAAGCCTGGATTGATGAGGCGAATCTGAATTCCCTGCGGGAAATCAAAGAACTGTGTGAGAAACAGGGGGCTGCTCTGATTCTGTATTCTGCGCCATCCCCTCTTTGCTATACCTATGCAAAGCATAATGCACTGTCGGAAGTGGGAATAAAAGAAGGAATTCCGTATATTGACCTGAATCTGCAGGCAGAGGAAATCGGGCTGGACTGGACAAAGGATACCCGTGACCGTGGGGATCATCTGAATTATTACGGCGCTGAAAAAGTATCTGCGTACCTGGGCGGATACCTGAAGGAAGGATATTCCCTGACGGATCACCGCGGCGATCCTCTGATCAGCCGGGACTGGGAATAGAAAAGGAGAATGCACCAGCAGGCCGGCTTTTTCGCTGCACTGAATTGAAGGTTGCATTCAAGAATCGAAAATGCTACAATGGCAAATGGCGTGACAGCGGATGGCGTAAAAACCGCTGTCAAAAAGCATGAAAAGACGGCGTTCTTTCGTCCGTTTCACAGGAGATTGAAAAAATGGATCTGGTCCAATTACTGTTCGGCACAAAGAGCTCCCGCATTGTCAAGGGGCTGGAACCGACTGTTCAGAAAATACTTAAAAACCAGGAACCGCTGCATGACCTGACGCAGGAAGAACTGCAGGCGAAAACGCGGGAACTTCAGCGGCGGCGGCAGGAAAACGGAGAAACTCTGGACGAGCTGCTTCCGGAAGCATTTGCGCTCGTTCGCGAAGGCGCCCGCCGGGTCTTAAACATGGAACACTATCCGGTACAGCTGATCGGCGGTATCATCCTGCATCAAGGCCGGATTGCGGAAATGAAAACCGGTGAAGGAAAAACGCTGGTGGCTACACTGCCTGCCTTCCTGAATGCGCTGGATGGCAAAGGCGTTCACATCGTTACGGTAAACGATTACCTGGCAAACCGTGACGCGGAGTGGATGGGTGCGATCCATCGCTATCTGGGCCTGACGGTTGGCGTCGTCCTGAACAGCATGACGCCGGAAGAACGCCGGGCGGCCTATAACTGCGATATTACCTACGTTACGAATAACGAGCTGGGTTTCGACTATCTGCGTGACAACATGGTTATCTATAAAGAGCAGCTGGTTCTGCGAGAGCTGCATTATGCCATCGTTGACGAAGTCGACTCGGTTCTGATTGATGAAGCCCGTACCCCTCTGATCATTTCCGGCCAGAGCGGGAAATCTACAAAGCTCTATGAAGTCTGTGACTATCTGGCAAAGCGCATGACCCGCGGTACTGCTACAGAGCTTACTAAAATGGATGCCATGATGGGCACCGAGATCGAGGAGACCGGTGACTTTGTGGTCAATGAAAAAGACAAACAGCTGAACCTTACGGCGCAGGGCGTCCAGAAGGTAGAGGATTTCTTCAAGATTGAAAACCTGGCAGATCCGGAAAATCTGGAAATTCAGCACAATATCATCCTTGCACTTCGCGCGAACAATCTGATGTTCCGTGACAAGGACTATGTGGTGAAGGATGATGAAGTCCTGATCGTCGACGAGTTTACCGGCCGTATCATGCCGGGACGCCGCTACAGCGACGGTCTTCACCAGGCTATCGAAGCCAAGGAACATGTAAAGGTCAAGAGAGAAAGCAGAACGCTGGCGACCATCACGTTCCAGAACTTCTTCAACAAGTTCGAGAAGAAAGCCGGCATGACCGGTACGGCCATGACGGAAGAAAAGGAATTCCGGGATATTTACGGCATGGACGTCGTGGAAATCCCCACGAATAAAAAGGTGATCCGTATTGACCAGCAGGATGCGGTTTATAAGACCCGCAAAGGGAAGCTGCATGCCATTGTCAATGAAATTGCGGCAGCTCATGAGAAGGGGCAGCCGGTACTGGTCGGCACCATCACCATTGAAGCATCCGAAGAGCTTTCCGGACTGCTGAACCGCAGGGGAATCCCGCACAAAGTACTGAACGCCAAGTTCCATGATCTGGAAGCGGCGATTATCGCCGACGCAGGCCGCCATGGGGCTGTGACGATTGCTACGAACATGGCCGGCCGTGGTACGGATATCAAACTGGACGATGAAAGCCGCGCTGTCGGCGGTCTGAAGGTCATCGGTACGGAGCGCCATGAGGCAAGACGTATCGACAATCAGCTGCGAGGCCGTTCCGGACGTCAGGGGGATCCCGGTGAATCCCGTTTCTTTATTTCTCTGGAAGACGATCTCATGCGGCTGTTCGGCGGAGAACGGGTGCAGAACCTGTTCAACAGCCTGAATGTCCCGGAGGATGAGCAGATCGAGGCGAAAATGCTTTCGGATGCCATCGAACGGGCCCAGAAGAAGATCGAAGGAAACAACTTCGGCATTCGTAAAAATGTGCTGGAGTATGACCAGGTCATGAATGAGCAGAGAGAGATCATCTACGCGGAACGCCGCCGTGTCCTGAACGGTGAGAACATGCGGGATGTGGTCGTCCGCTTTGTAGGCGACGTGGCGGAAAGCATGGTGGATACCTGCATCTCCGAAGACCAGAATGCTTCTTCCTGGGATCTGGCCGAACTGAACCAGCTTGTACTGCCTACCTTCCCGATGCCTCCCATCGTTCTTACGGAAGAACAGAAACACTGGCATAAAGGTGATATGAAGCAGTGGCTGAAGGAGCAGGCGCTGCGGCTTTACGAACAGAAAGAAGCAGAATTTGAAGATCCGGAGCAGATGCGTGAAATCGAACGCGTGGTGCTGCTGAAAGTGATCGACCAGAAGTGGATGGCCCATATCGACGACATGGACCAGCTGCGAGAAGGTATCGGCCTGCAGGCCTATGGCCAGCGTGATCCTCTGGTGGAATACAAGATGATCGGCTATGACATGTTCGATGAAATGTCAGAGGGTGTCAAGGAGGATACCGTGAAGCTTCTGATGCACGTCCGCGTGGAGCAGAAGGTGGAGCGGGAAGAGGTGGCAAAGGTCACCGGCACCAATAAGGACAACACTCTGGCCAGGGCACCGAAGCGCAGGGAAGCCAAGAAGATTTATCCGAATGATCCCTGCCCCTGCGGCTCCGGCAAGAAATATAAAAACTGCCACGGAAGAAAATAGTGAGGAACAAATGATAGAACTGGATGCTTTTAAACAGCAGCTTTCGGCCGCCGCACAGCCTCTGCGCGAAGTCAGCGCTTCCCTGGATCTGGAAGGGAAGCAGAACCGCATTGCGGAGCTGGAAAGAAATATGGAAGCACCGGGGTTCTGGGACGACCCGGATAAGGCTACCCGGATTATGCAGGAACTGAAAAGCCTGAAGGGTACCGTAGACCAGGTAAAAGCACTGCAGTCCGCCAGGGATGATATCGAAGTGCTTATTGATATGGCTTATGAGGAAGAAGACGCCTCCCTGATCCCGGAAATTGAAGAAGAACTGAAATCATTTCTGGAGCAGCTGGATGCGCTTCGTATTACCACCCTGCTGTCCGGCCCGTATGACCGCGACAACGCGATCCTGACCATCCATGCCGGAGCCGGCGGGACAGAATCCTGCGACTGGGCCGGTATGCTTTACCGTATGTATATGCGCTGGGCAGATAAGAAGGGATTCTCTGTGGAAACCCTGGACTATCTGGATGGGGATGAAGCGGGCATTAAATCCGTGACTGTACAGATCAACGGGGAGAATGCCTACGGTTACCTGAAGTCCGAGCACGGGGTACACCGTCTGGTGCGGATTTCTCCGTTCAATGCCGCCGGAAAGCGCCAGACCTCCTTTGTTTCCTGTGATGTGATGCCAGACATCGAAGAAGACCTGGACGTAGAGATCAAGGATGATGACATCCGGATCGATACCTACCGTTCCAGCGGCGCCGGCGGTCAGCATATCAATAAGACGTCTTCCGCTATCCGCATCACGCATTTCCCCACGGGCATTGTAGTACAGTGCCAGAATGAGCGCTCCCAGCATCAGAATAAGGACAAGGCTATGCAGATGCTGAAAGCCAAGCTGTTTATTCTGAAGCAGCAGGAAAATGCGGCAAAGACTTCGGACATCCGGGGTGAGCAGTCGGAAATCGGCTGGGGCCGCCAGATCCGGTCTTATGTGCTGCAGCCTTATACGATGGTAAAGGATCTGAGAACTGATGAGGAGACCAGCAATGTGAACAGCGTGCTGGACGGAAATATCGATCAGTTCATTAACGCCTACCTGAAGTGGCTGAGCCTGGGCGGAAAAGCGGCTGAGGGTTGATACCGGGGGAGGACCATATGATTTCGATTGCGATTATGGGGTTCGGAACCATCGGATCCGGCGTTTTTGATGTCGTCAACATCAATAGAGAGATTCTGAAAAAGCACGTCGGAGACGAGGTGCAGGTGAAATATGTCCTCGATATCCGGGAGTTTCCCGGACAGCCGGTGGAGAAGGTGCTGGTGAACGATGTGAACCGCATCCTCGAGGACCCGGAGATCACTGTGGTTGTAGAAACCATGGGAGGCGTTGAGCCGGCCTACACTTTTGTGAAGAAGGCACTGGAAGCAGGAAAAAGCGTAGCTACGTCCAATAAAGAACTGGTTGCGGCAAAAGGCCATGAACTTATGGCAGCTGCCAGGGAAAAAGGAGTCAGTTTCCTGTTTGAGGCCAGCGTAGGCGGCGGCATTCCGATCCTTCGCCCTTTGCGCACCTGCCTGACGGCAGACCGGATCGAAGAAATTACAGGTATCCTGAATGGAACCACCAATTATATTCTGACAAAGATGGGGCAGGAAGGCACTCCCTTTGAAACAGCTCTTTCGGAAGCTCAGGCAATGGGGTTTGCGGAGCGCCGTCCGGAAGCAGACGTGGAAGGCCATGATGCCTGCCGGAAGCTGGCGATCCTTTTATCTATGGTGTTGAAGGAGAGGGTAGATCCAGCGGACATCTACACGGAAGGAATTACGAAGATCACGGCAGTGGATTTCGTCTGTGCCAGGGCTTTGGGAATGGAGATTAAACTGCTGGCTGACGCCGAGATCCATGAGGATGCGGTTTTTGCCATGGTGTCTCCTTTCCTGGTGAAACCGGATAATC
The DNA here is from genome assembly GCA_902783295.1 of uncultured Lachnospiraceae bacterium. GTDB lineage: Bacteria > Bacillota > Clostridia > Lachnospirales > Lachnospiraceae > UBA3305. Next base: position 5,475 of record CACZQT010000143.1, on the reverse strand, counting down.
CACTGTACGCGGTACGGGATGTATTCAACGGGATACTGGTGCATGGAAACATGGTGGACGACCTTTTGTTTTACGGACGGGGGGCCGGGAAAGAAGCTACAGCCAGCGCCGTAGTCGGAGACGTTGTAGAGATGCTGCAGCATCCGGCCGGAACTGTCTACGATGGCTGGGGAGAAGAGAAGAGAGTCCTTTCGGACATTACCCGTGACAGACATTCTTTCCTGATCCGGGTGCCGGACCAGGAAGCGGAAGCCGTCCCTCGTGCCTTCCCCGGCGCGGAAGCGGTAAAAGCCGCTCTGGAGGGAGAGGCAGCCTTTGTGACAGAAGTTCTTTCTGAACAGGAATTCTCGGAGAGAGCGGAAAAACTGAGCATTCTCGGCCGGATCCGCGTGCATGCCTGATACCTGAGGAGACATTGAAAACTGTGTTTTCTCAGATATATTCCGGAGGATACGCAGAAATGCGCTAAGGAAGGCGCTTCGTGCTGCGCATTTCGTGCAGGAAACGCGTTAATCAGCGTTTCCCCTAAGAGTTGAAACTGCAGAGCCGCTGTCTGACCAGGATAGCGGCTGTTCTGTATATGGCGAAAGCCACAGCAGCGGGCGAGGTGCCTTACGGATCCGGTTACATGAGGCCGTACTCGGTGCTCAGGAACCGCAGCCGGTTCTTGAAAGATGAAGCAATGAAATAAAGGAATACAACGGATGGATATCATACAGAAATTAGCATCGGAACTGAATATTCGCGCCGGCCAGGCAGAAGCAGCTGTGAAACTCATCGATGAAGGCAATACAATTCCATTTATTGCCAGATACCGCAAGGAAGTAACCGGTTCTCTGGACGATGAGGTGCTTCGAAATCTGGATGAGCGTCTTCGCTACCTCCGGGGACTGGAGGAGAGAAAGGAAGCTGTCCTTTCTTCCATAGAAGAACAGGGGAAACTGACCACTGAGCTGAAGGCGAAGATTCTTGCAGCGGAAACTCTGGTCGCGGTGGAGGATCTTTACCTTCCTTACAAGCAGAAGCGCCGTACCAGGGCATCCATAGCCCGGGAAAGAGGGCTGGCCCCTCTCGCGGACATCCTGCTGGCTCAGGAAGAAACGACACCGCTTCTGGAACTGGCGGCGGGTTTTGTAGATCCGGAGAAAGAAGTAAATTCTCCGGAAGAAGCACTGCAGGGCGCCTGCGATATCCTGGCTGAGCAGCTTTCTGAACAGGCGGAGATCCGGGCTTTCCTGCGCGATGCCGTGAAAAACTGCGCAGATGTGGTGGCAGAAGCAAAGGACCCGAAGGCTGAGTCAGTGTACGAACAGTATTATCAGTATCATGACAGCATCCGCCGTACGACGGGGCACCGCGTTCTGGCAATCAACCGCGGCGAGAAAGAAAAAGTCCTGACAGTGAAGCTGGTGATGGACGAAGATGCCGCTCTCCGGTACCTGGAAAAGAAGCTGAATGTTGGAAAAAACGAAAATATGACTCCTTTGCTGAAAGCTACTGCGGCAGACAGCTTCCGGCGCCTGATCTTTCCTTCTGTAGAGCGGGACATCCGGAATGAAATGACGGAAAAGGCCGAAGACGGAGCTATTAAGGTATTCGGAAAGAACCTGGAACAGCTGCTCCTGCAGCCGCCAATCAGCGGGCAGGTGGTCCTGGGCTGGGATCCGGCGTTTCGTACCGGCTGCAAGCTGGCTGTTGTGGACGCCACCGGAAAGGTGCTGGATACGGTAGTGATTTACCCTACAGCTCCGCAGAATAAGGTGGATGAAGCAGAGCGTGTTTTGAAGCGGCTGATCGAAAAGTACCATATCACCCTGATCTCTGTCGGAAACGGCACCGCCTCCCGGGAATCGGAGCAGGTAATTGCCGGGTTTCTGAGGAAGATTCCCCAGAAGGTCCAGTATGTGATTGTGAACGAAGCAGGCGCTTCCGTGTATTCTGCCAGCAAACTGGCAACAGAGGAATTCCCGAATTTTGACGTAGGGCAGCGCAGCGCGGCTTCAATTGCGCGCAGGCTCCAGGATCCCCTGGCGGAACTGGTGAAAATCGATCCAAAGAGCATCGGTGTGGGGCAGTACCAGCATGATATGAATCAGAAAAAGCTGGGCGAAGCCCTGGGAGGCGTTGTGGAGTCCTGCGTAAACCGTGTTGGAGTTGACCTGAACACTGCCTCCGCATCCCTGCTGGAATATGTCTCCGGTGTAAACAAGACGATTGCAAGAAACATTGTGGCATATCGGGATGAAAACGGACGTTTTGACAGCCGGAAGGAACTCCTGAAGGTGCCGAAACTGGGACCGAAAGCATTCGAGCAGTGCGCCGGTTTCCTTCGCGTACGGGACGGAAAGAATCCGCTGGATATGACGGCAGTACATCCTGAGAGCTATAAGGCAGCCTCTGAACTGATGAAGAAACTGGGAGCTTCTCTGGAGGACCTTTCCGGCGGAAGCCTGAAGGGGATATCCCGGAAGGTGCATGACAGGAAAACCATGGCGGAAGAACTCGGCATCGGTGAGGAAACGCTGGCAGACATCCTTTCCGAACTGGAAAAGCCCGGCCGGGATCCCCGGGAAGAGATGCCTCGTCCTGTGCTTCGGAGTGATGTGCTGGAAATGAAAGACCTGAAACCCGGGATGGTCCTGAAGGGAACCGTGCGGAACGTGATCGACTTCGGTGCTTTTGTGGATATCGGTGTGCATCAGGACGGGCTGGTGCATGTGTCCCAGATGAGCAGGAAATTCATCAGACACCCTCTGGAGGCAGTCAGCGTCGGAGATGTGGTGGAGGTGAAGGTCTTATCTGTTGATCTGGCAAAGAAACGCATATCCCTGACCATGAAGCTATGAACGGCCTGGAAATCCGCAGGATGCGGCCTGAAGAAGCTGATCTGGTTCATTGCCTGGAAGAAGAGTGTTTTCCGGATCCATGGTCAGCCGGTTCTTTGACAGATATGCTGGGTGAACCGCATTCTCTGTATCTTGCAGCACTGTTGGACGGAATGCTGGTAGGGTACTGTGGTACACGTATAGTCCTGGATGAAGGGGAGATTCTCCGTATAGCCACCGGGACGAAATACCGCGGACGGGGGATCGGCAGTGCCATGATGGATATTCTTCTGAAAGAAACCCCGCAGAGCACCAGCTGGTATCTGGAAGTCCGTGAACACAATGAGCCCGCGATCGCGCTGTACCGGAAATTCGGTTTTCAGACGATCGGGAAAAGAAAGAAATATTATCATCATCCGGAGGAAGATGCCGTGCTGATGCAGCGGCACCCCTGAAAGAGGATTACTTAATATGCTGGATATCTGTTTGCTGGGTACGGGCGGTATGATGCCACTTCCGTATCGCTGGCTGACATCCCTGATGATCCGTTATGAAGGAAAGCAGCTGCTGGTGGACTGCGGAGAAGGAACGCAGATCGCAGCCCGGAAAGCGGGACTGTCTTTCAAACCGATCGACGTGATCTGTTTTACCCACTATCATGCAGATCATGTCAGCGGACTGCCGGGGATGCTCCTGACCATGGGAAATGCAGAACGGACGGAACCATTGCTGTTTATCGGCCCGAAGGGTCTGGAACGCGTGGTGAATGCACTGCGCTCCATCGCACCGGAACTGCCGTTCCCTATGGAATTCTATGAACTGAAAGAAAAAGAGGAACATCTGGAAGCAGCGGGGATGCACATCCATGCTTTCCGGGTGAACCATAATGTTACCTGCTACGGCTACACCATATCCATTTCCCGTGCAGGGAAGTTTCAGGTAGACCAGGCTCAGGCGCTTGGGCTGCCCGTCCGGCTCTGGAATCCGCTGCAAAAAGGAAATATCGTGGAATGGGAGGGCAGAACGTATACTCCCGACATGGTCATGGGTCCGGAAAGAAAAGGACTGAAAGTCTGCTATTGTACCGATACCCGGCCTGTTCCGCTGATCGCAGAAGCAGCAAAAGGTGCGGACCTGTTTATCTGCGAAGGGATGTACGGTGAACCGGACAAACAGGATAAGGCAGTCGAGCATAAGCACATGACCTTCCGGGAAGCGGCCGAACTGGCGCGTCTGGCGCAGCCCGCGGAAATGTGGCTGACTCATTTCAGTCCATCCATGAACCGTCCGGAGGACTATCTGGATGAGGCGAAAAAAAGGTTTCCCGCGACAAAACTCGGGAAAGACGGAAAGAAAAAGACCCTTCGTTTTGAAGATGAACCGGTAGTGGAAACGGAGGAGGCACCTGCTGCTGACGGGATTCCGGATTGACCGGAACCGGGTTTTGGTTTCTGTAGCTTTGATGAATACAAGAGAAGAGGAGAGTCCTATGAATTCACCAAAAGAGATCGCAGAACAATATATAAAGATCGGAGAAGGGAAGACCAGGCTTTCTGTGCTTCAGACATTGATCCTGGGCGTCATGGCAGGAATGTTTATTGCTCTGGCCGGTGCCGGCGCAACCGTGGCGGGGGTTTCTGTGGAAGCACCTTCGGTTGCCAAACTGGTGGGGGCTGTAATCTTCCCCGGCGGACTTGCAATGGTTCTGATTGCCGGCAGTGAACTTTTTACGGGCAACTGCCTGCTGATCATCCCGCTTCTGGAAAAAAAGGTGACTCTTCCGGCCGTGCTCCGGAACCTGATTCTGGTTTATCTGGGCAATCTGGCAGGTGGAACGCTGGTTGCTGCCATGCTGGTCTACAGTCACCTGCCGTCTCTTTTTGCTGAGGGGCTGGCAAAGTCCATTGTCAGTACGGCTGTCGGAAAGGTATCTATGACATTTACGGATGCTTTCCTCCGCGGCGTTCTCTGCAACATTCTGGTCTGCATCGCTGTATGGATGGCTTTTGCTGCAAAGACGGTGGCCGGAAAGCTGACAGGTCTCTTTTTTCCGGTGATGCTGTTTGTTCTCTGCGGTTATGAGCATGTAGTGGCGAATATGTATTATATCGGTGCCGGACTCTTTGCGGCGCAGGAATACGGCCTGGCGGCGGAAGGCCTGTCGCTGGGAAGTTATGCGGCGGCGAATCTGCTGCCGGTGACTCTGGGAAACATTGTCGGCGGGGCGGCAGTAGGCGCGGCTTACTGGGCTGTGTATCTTAAAAAACGGTGAATGTTTATAACGATAATGAATCTCCGGGTTTTTGCAAAAAACGGTAAAAAATTGCAAAGAAAAAGTTGGAGAATTTGCAAAAAAACACTTGCAAAAACCCGGACGATGGTGTATAGTACATAAGTCGCCTGTGAGAGACGACAGATGCGCGAGTGGCTCAGTGGTGGAGTATCGCCTTGCCAAGGCGAGGGTCGCGGGTTCGAATCCCGTCTCGCGCTTCGAAATCCTTCATATTTCCCTTGACAGAACCGGGGCCGCGTGTTAACATATATAGCGCGCTTGCGAAAAGGCAATGGAGAGGTGTCCGAGTGGTTTAAGGAGCTGGTCTTGAAAACCAGTGACTCCGAAAGGGGCCGTGGGTTCGAATCCCACCTTCTC
>CACZQT010000142.1 GCA_902783295.1 uncultured Lachnospiraceae bacterium | reverse complement strand
CTGATATACTCCGCAGTGATCGCTTTGGGAGATACCAGACTGCCTACCGGCAGCGACACCGAGATCTCATTCAGATCCAGATGGCTGTTTTTCGTGATTTTCTTAGCCTGAGGCGCTACCTTATTGGCATACAGGGAAAGAAAAACATTTTCTTCATCTATACTGGTCATGGCCACAAAGGCATCCGTCTGGGTCAGCCCCTCTTCCAGCAGCATACTGTGATCAGTAGCATCCCCGTAAATAACATTGGCTTCCGGAAGAGCTTCGCTTAAGAACTCACAGCGAGCTTCATTCTTTTCGATAATCTTCACCGATATCCCGTTTCGAAGAAGCCTCTGTGCCAGGTAATAGGAAATCGTCCCTCCGCCGGCAATCATCACATTTGTCAGCGGCTTTACCGGCAGTCCCACTACACGGCAGAAATGCGTGACCAGTCCCGGAGGAAGGATGACATACATCTGATCCCCGCTCTTCAGTACTGTTTCACCATTCGGAATGATATAGTCTTTTTCCCGTTCCAGGATGCAGACCAGGATCTTTTTGTCAAATTTCTTGGACAGATCCGGAACCTTCATGCCGTCCAGGACTGATTTTTCAGGGATTTCCAGCTTTAACAGCTCTACTCTCCCCTTGGCAAAAGTATCCACTTCCATCGCGGAAGGAATCCGGATCAGGTGATCGATTTCCATGGCAGAAGCATACTCCGGATTAATGATCAGGTTCGTGCCCATACACTGGCGGATATAGTCGATCTCCTCATAGTACTGAGGACTGCGTACACGGGCTACCGTCTGGCACTGGCTGGCCTTTTTCGCAATCAGACAGCTTAAAAGGTTGATTTCATCCTGGTCCGTAACCGCGATCAGAAGGTCAGCAGATTCGATCTGTGCTTCCTGCTGCACCCGGAAACTGGTTCCATTTCCCACCAGAACCTGCACATCCAGAGCCTGAGCGACTTCCAGATGCTCTGCAGAGCAGTCAATCACGGTAATATTATGTCCTTCATCCACGAGCTGGCTTGCCAGGGTAAACCCGACCTTCCCGCAGCCTACGATCACAATATTCATTCCCCATCCTCCCAAGAAACAAAGGAGAGGCTGCTTTCAAAACAGCCCCTCCGGTGTTTGCAGATCTTCTTCAGCCGTACTCCCACGGCAAAGGAGCGCGTCCTGATTTTCGGGTATTATTCTTTCGAATTATTCTTCTGTCCCGGCAGTTTCTTCCACTGCTTCTTCTGCAGCCTCACCCGCATTTTCCTGCTCGCGGTCCATCTCCAGCTGCTTGATGGAAAGGCTGATCTTCTTGTCGTCCGCGTTGAATTCAACAACCTTCGCTTCGATCTCCTGGCCTACAGACAGCACATCGCTGGGCTTGTCCACGTGGTCACGGGAAATCTGGGAGACATGCAGCAGGGCATCTACGCCGGGCTCCAGCTCGATGAAGGCACCGAAATCTACCATACGGGCTACACGGCCTTTGACAACTTTGCCGGCCGCATACTTTTCTTCAGCGTTCAGCCAGGGATTGCGATCCGGGAACTTCATGGACAGAGCAATCTTCTCGCCCTTGATTTCCTTAATGAAAGCTTCTACATGATCGCCCACCTTGAAGACTTTCTTCGGGCTCTCGATGCGGCCCCAGGACATCTCGGAGATGTGCAGCAGGCCGTCCGCGCCGCCCAGGTCGATGAAAGCGCCGAAATCGGTCAGGTTCTTCACAGTACCTTCCACGATCATGCCTTCTTCGATGCGGGCAAACAGTTCCTTCTTCAGAACAGCCTTGCGCTCTACCAGAACCGACTTGCGGTCGCCGATGAAGCGATGCTTCCGGGGATCTACCTCGGCCATCCTGAATTCGATTTCCTGATCGGCATACTTGGTCAGATCCCTTTCGAATCCATCCGATACCATGCTGGCGGGGATGAATACGCGGATCCCTTCGATCATAACACTGAGGCCGGCGGACTGTACCTGGACTACCTTGGCAGTCAGGATTTCTCCGCTTTCCTTCGCCTCTTCCAGACGCTTCTTGCCGCGATCCTGGGCAAGACGCTTGTAAGAAAGAATCACCTGGCCGTCGCCGTCATTCAGCTTCAGCACCTTAACTTCCATCTCATCGCCCACCTTTACTTCGGTGGTAAGATCCAGAGAAGAATCGTTGGTGTACTCCTGTCTGGTCAGGATACCATCTGCCTTGTAACCGATGTTCAGGCTGATTTCATTTTCCTTCACACCAATAACAGTACCTTTCACAATGGCGCCGGTGCGAATCTGGGTCAGATGCCCTTCTTCTTCGTTCAACAGCTTTTCAAACTCTTCCGACATGAGCTGAAACCTCCTCAATAATAGTTTTTGGGGTACTGGCCCCTGCTGTGATACCCACGCTACGTACCGGTGCAAAACTTTGTGAATGCAAGTCTTCGAGTGCCTGTATGAAATAAGTTTTGGGGCACACAGATTGGCAGATCTCAACCAGCTTCTGTGTATTCGAGCTGTGAGATCCGCCGATGACAATCATCGCGTCTACGCGTCCCGCAATCTCTCTTGCTTCGATTTGACGTTCCTGTGTAGCATTGCAAATTGTGTTCACAACGGCTATATTATAATTCTTTTCAAAAATAATATCAACCAGTTCTTTAAATTTTTTATAGTGAAATGTGGTCTGTGAAACAAGAATCGCATCCTTCAGCGGAGGAAGAGACTCCAGATCCTCCGGAGATTCCACCACCCAGGACCGGCCGGAACACCAGCCTACAATTCCCTTCACTTCCGGATGAGACGCATTGCCGGCAATCACCACATCCCGCCCTGCCGCAGAGGCTTCAGCCACAATGCGGTGGATCTTTTTTACGAAAGGACAGGTGACGTCTATCACTTTCAGTCCCTGCCGTTCCATCTGTTCCTGCACGGCACGTCCTACCCCGTGAGACCGGATAATGATCGTCCCTTCCTGCAGTTCCTGAAGCCGGTCCTCATCGACGACGTGTACGCCTTTTTCTTCCAGTTCCGAAACGACCTGTTCGTTGTGAATAATCGGCCCATACGTATAAAGGGGACCGCCGGCCTTTTCGATCTGTTCATAGACCTTGTCCACCGCCCGTTTCACGCCAAAGCAGAAACCGGCGGTCTTTGCCAGAATCACTTCCATATTTCCCTCTTCGCTCTCCGGGACAAGGGGACAGTCCCCCTGTTCCCGCAGTTCTGTATGTCACTGCAGCCCGTTTCTTCCCAGGCGCTCCTCATACAGCGCAATCACCGTATTCACTACTTCTTCGATGCCCATATCGGAAGTATCGACCAGCACTGCGTCCTCTGCCTGGCGCAGCGGACTGATCTCCCGGTGCATATCCTGATAGTCACGCTCTTCAATATCCCTGGCGATTTCTTTCCAGCTGCATTCTTCGCCTTTTTCCTGCAGTTCCTTATACCGCCGGTCTGCCCGGACTTTCACGCTGGCGGTCAGGTAAATCTTCAGGAGCGCATCCGGCAGTACCACCGTGCCTATATCCCGTCCATCCATCACTACCGCTTTTTCCGCTGCCAGCTTCTGCTGCAGTTCGACCATGCGTGTTCTCACCGGGCCGTGCTTGGAAACCACAGACGCCATATTTCCGGCTTCTTCCGTCCGGAGCAGAGAGGTCACATTTTCACCGTTCAGGAGCACCTGCTGAACACCATCCTGATAATCCAGAGAAACATCTGCCTCTTCCACATGCGCCGCGATAGCTTCTGCATCCGCAGGATCCACCCCAAGCCTGGAATAAAAGATCCCCATGGCACGGTACATCGCGCCTGTATCCACATAAATCAGGCCCTTCTGCTTTGCAGCCATCTTGGCAATGGTGCTTTTCCCGGCCCCTGCAGGACCATCGATCGCGATATTTCTGTTCATTCTTCCAGCCTCCTGTAAGTAAAATAATAATTCTTTGTCAAAACCCGGTTGTGGTTATGGATTGTTCAAAACCAGCTGCAGGCTCATCCCGTGAGACAGACATGCTGCATTTTCTCTGCTCATAGCTGTGAATATGAGCTTTCTGCCAGCGCAGCCGACCTGCCGGCCGCTGCGCCGGTCGACCAGGCAATCTGCAGGTTAAACCCGCCCGTAAAGGCATCCACGTCCAGCACTTCTCCGGCGAAATACAGCCCGTGGACCAGTTTGGATTCCATAGTTTTCGGGTTGATTTCCCGTACAGAAACGCCGCCGCGGGTGATGATGGCTTCGGACAGGCCCCGGGTGCCGGACAGAGTTACCGGGAAGGCCTTCGTGACAGACAGAAGCCTGGCCCTCTCTTCCCGGGTCACCTCCCGCCCGCATTTTTCAGGAGAGATATCTGCGAGCTGTAGAATTACCGGAATCAGGCTGGATGGATACAGGCTGCCTGCCAGATTTTTCATCTGGCGGTTGGCGCCGGCTGCCAGTTCCCGCTGCAGCCTGGCATCCAGCTGTTCTTCTGTAAGAGCAGGCTTCAGATCTATGCGCAGTTCCAGTTTTTTCCCGGAGCCGTCGTTCAGCCGTTCAGTAATCAGGCTGCTGGCTGTCAGGATCACCGGCCCGCTGACCCCGAAATGGGTAAACAGCAGTTCGCCGAAATCCTCCGCCAGTCTTTTCCCGCCGTCCCGGATTTCTATTCCTACGTTTTTCAGAGCAAGGCCCTGCAGTGCAGCGCAGGGAATTCTTTTGCCGATCTCTGCCTCGAACGGTACAAGAGAAGGATAAATGGCCGAAACAGTATGCCCCGCCTCTTCAGCAAAACGGCAGCCATCCCCGGTAGAGCCTGTAGAAGGGTAGGAAAGGCCTCCGGCTGCTACGATCACACTGTCTGCTTCTATTCTTCTGCCATCCGAAAGAATAACCCCCCGGCAGATCATGGATGCCTGTGTTTTCCCCTTTTTCTCCGGGGAATCCGGATTCACCTCGTCCAGCAAAAGTTCCTTTACTTCAGAGTGCAGAACCCAGCGGACCTTACGACGCTCCATCGCTGTCTGCAAAGTTTTAGTTACGTCCGAAGCTTTATCGGAGAAAGGAAAAACCCTGTCTCCCCGTTCCGTCTTTAAAACCAGGCCTTCCTTTTCCAGAAAGGACATCATATCCCAATTGCTGAAAGCATCATAGGAAGAATAGAGAAAACGGGGATTGCGGACGACATGATCAAAAAAGCCCTGCCTGTCACAGGCGTTGGTAACGTTGCAGCGCCCCTTTCCGGTAATATAGAGCTTTTTCCCCAGTTTTTCATTTTTCTCCAGGAGAATTACCTGCGCGCCGTATTCAGCCGCCTGGATGGCTGCCATCATTCCTGCAGCCCCTCCGCCGATCACTAAAACCTTTTTCATAATACCATCACTTCGTTCACGGATCAGATGATGACCGTGCAATAACTCATGATACAGAATAGGGGAATGTGAAAAACCTGTTTCACATCCCCCTGTCCTTCCTGCCGGTGGCCGGACTCGAACCGGCACACTGTCGCCAGTGGCAGATTTTGAGTCTGCTGCGTCTGCCAATTCCGCCACACCGGCAAATGCGCATCTATTATAATATCATCGGAAATCCCTGCTTGTCAAGAGAAGATTCCGGCCTCCGGCTCCGGAAAGAAGCCCGTGCAGGATTCCGGCGCTCCCGTTTCTTCGGTTCAGTCCAGTGCGCCCTTAATCGCCTCCAGGAACGGACCGAACTCCTCGAAGGACTGCAGATCCGGGTTGGCCGCCTTGATGGCCTCGGTGCTGCGGAACAGGAAACCGGTCTTGCTGGCGCGGATCATGCCCAGGTCGTTGAAGGAATCGCCGGCCGCGATGGTCTCGAAGCCGATGGACTGCAGGGCTTTGACCGTGGAGAGCTTGGAGTTGGCCACCCGCATGCGGAAATCCGTGATCTCGCCCTCCGGCGATACGACCAGTGTGTTGCAGAAGAGCGTGGGCCAGCCGAGCTTCTTTATGAGAGGCTTTGCGAACTGCTCAAAGGTGTCGCTGATTACGATCACCTGGGTGAGGGTGCGCAGCTCATCGAGAAACTCCACGGCACCGGGAAGCGGATCGATGGTGGCGATCGTTTCCTGGATCTCACGAAGACCGATGCCTCTTTTATGCAGTATGTCCAGACGCAATCTCATCAGCTTATCATAATCAGGCTCGTCACGGGTGGTCCTCCGGAGCTCCGGGATGCCGGTTG
>CACZQT010000141.1 GCA_902783295.1 uncultured Lachnospiraceae bacterium | reverse complement strand
TTCCGTCACATTTTTTCTTTTGCGCCGTCCAGGGTTATCAGCAGCACCGAAAGCAGAATACATACAAATCCGACAGCTGTTTTTACAGAAAACGCATCCTTATAGATAATGACGCCTCCTGCAACGGCTACGATGAGTTCCAGCAGATTCAGAAACGCTGCTGTTGCCGCTCCGATTTTTTTTACGCCTGCTGTCAGGAGATAAAATGCCAGGAACGATCCGGCTCCCACCAGGCCGAGCAGCGCAAATGCTGAGAGAGCATCTGCCGGCAGTGAAAAACTCCTGCCGAACAGCATCAGCGTTCCGCAGATCAACGCGCCGCCGATACTCGTATAAAACAGTTTCACTGCCAGATGAAAGCGGTTGGTATTCCCATGATCATTGGCCAGGACATAGATTCCGTATACAATTCCTGAAGCCGCAGCATAAAACGCTCCCAGCGGTGTAATGTTTCCGGCCAGACCTGTTACCAGGAACAGCCCTGCAATGCATAATATTGCTGCCATCCCGGCCAGCTTCGAGAACTTTCTCCCAAACAGCAGAATGCTCACAAGAAGCACAAAGGTAGGATAAAGGAAATGGATCATCAGAACACTGCTGACCTGCAGTTCCGAATATGCCATGTTCAGGAAATAGTCCGTCCCGCCGATCCCGACAATTCCGATCAGGAGCAATACCGCCGTATCTTTTGCCGGTATTCTCAGTTTCTGTCCGGCCCCTTTTGCAAGGACTGCAGAAAGAATGATCATGACAGCCAGCTGCCATACCACGATGCACTCTGCAGCCATTCCTGTCATTACCACATACTTATTTCCGATGGGTGTGATCCCGAACAGTACTGATGCCAGCACAACACATACTACACCCTGTATCATCTTTCAGCTCCGTTCCGGGATCTCACGGTCGCGTCTGAGATCCAGCGCGTGATTTCTGATCGTCAGAATAAGATCAATTGTCACAAGCGCTATATCGAGGAAGTAGAACCACACCGCATACGGCAGACTTCCTGTCCGGCTGTACTGGATGAACTTTGCCGCTACGCCCATACCGTATCCGACAAGGATAATAAATTCAAAATACAGGCTCTTGCCTTTGGCGGTTTTTGCTCTCCATGATTTTATAATATTGAACGGCCAGGATGCGCCGAAGGTGATCAGCATCCCGACTTCCAGCAGCTGTACGATATCCATGTCTTTTTGTCCTCCGTTTTACGACAGAAAAAGCGGTCTTCGGACCGTATTCACAAACAGAGGCCTGCCGCTTTTCAGTCCGAAACCCGCTGCATTATTATAAGCAGGATGACCCTCCGCGTCAAGAGTTCAAATTTTTTCTCGGAATCTGTATTATTGGAGCGGTATTTGGCACCCCATCCGGCCGCTCTTTCGCAATCTCTGCTTTTTCATCTGCCATGGATCAATAAATGCGATCGACAGACAATGTGAAAACAGAGAGAGCAGCGCGGTAAAAACGCTGCTCTCACCCGTAAACATGGCTCTTCACTTTTCCGACGGAAACATATCCTTCCATCATCGCCCTCAGATCCGAGCCCGGACGCAGCTTCTCCACTGGAATTTCATCTGTTACTTCATGCACGTAAACGGTTCCGTCGTCTCCCGTTCTCTGTTCGTACTTGTCGCGGTACACGCCGGAATCTGCTGCGGTCCGGTTCCATAGAACACCGCGGCAGTTCTTTAGTGGAATTCCCGGGAAATTAACATTCCAGATTTCCCCTTTATTCAGCGGCATCTTCATCAGCAGTTCCATCAGCGATCTCAGATAAGCGTCGGCGATCTCATCAAGGCCCCCGCCTCTTCTTGAAAAGGCAATCGCATGGATGTCATGCATGGATGCTTCCAGCGCGGCGCCGGCCGTCCCGGAATAAGCAATATCAAAACCGCCGTTCGACCCTTCGTTGACGCCGGACAAAACAACATCCGGATATTCCGGAAGAATACTGTACAAAGCGACCCGCACGCAATCCGCCGGCATGCCGGAAAGTGAATAGGCTGTGACATCCGGCAGCCCGATGTCGCGTCTGATGATGCGCATCTCATCCCGGAGCGTTATGGAATGTGATTTCGCCGAACAGTGATATTCCGGCGCGACAACAGTCACTTCGCCGAATTCCTGGGCTGCTTTTGCAAGCCTGTAGATTCCCGGCGCGTCATAGCCGTCGTCATTGACTACTAATATTTTCATCTATACCTCTTTCCGGATCTTCTGTTTCAATGCTGCTGAAACGGAATCTCGTTATCCCACTGTTTCCACTGTTCAGCATATAAATCCTCTGCTTCCTGTCTGTCCTGCTCCGAGAGACCGCAGCTGATACCGGATATTTCTTTTTCTTCCGGATCTTCTTTTTGAGTAAGGTTTCCAGCATCATAACTCCTGACGATCTGCTCAATATGATCCGCCATGAATCTCTGTGCGCTTTCATTATACATCACAGTGATATAAAATCTGCCATCCGGGGCATTTCCCTCGCGTTCATACAGGCCAATCAGTTTTCCCTTTTCTGACGGGACCCAGTATTCTTTCCCATTCTGTGGTGCCATTCTCCGTTCCAGATAACCGTTTGCACCGAGCCATTTATTGATCGCTGCTGCATTTGGAAGTCGAACATCTTCCTCTGTGACAGGTTCTGCAAACTGCCTGATCAGATGCAATATGGATTTATCCTCCCGGTATGCAAAAGCCTTAAGGACTTCGAACGGAAACGGCTTTTTGGATGGTTTTTTATATCTGCCGGTTCTTCCATTGTTATTTCTTACTTCCTCCAGAACTTCTTTTACAAAGTGCAGGCAGCGGATCACATTCGGATTGTCGAGAAGATCGCTGTTTGCCGGCCTGTTATTCGTCGGATTGTTTCCATCGGCCATCCGGCTGATATAGGTTATTGCTGCATTTAATCTTGTTTCTTCAAATTCTTTCATGATATGGTTTCCCGAACGAGTTAAAAACCTATTGCCAAAATGAAAGGAATATTGCTGTGGAAACAACGAGAACTTTTGTATTCTGCTTTGCTCTCTGCTTCCGGATATATCTTACCATATTATTCCTTGTTTTCCACAGAACTGCACTGCATTTTTCAGGTTTTCCATCTGAGAACAGCTTTTCCTGAAGATTATGGCATGTTGTTCTCACCGCTGTTGACGATCTTCTTCAAATTCTCCGCCAGGAAATATTGCGCCTTTTCATCAAACATTACAGAAACAATCCTGTTTCCCTTGAAGTATCCTTCTCTGGTATACATCCCCAATTCT
>CACZQT010000140.1 GCA_902783295.1 uncultured Lachnospiraceae bacterium | reverse complement strand
GAGAATCCTATCCTGGCAGATACCCTTCTCTGAGGCCATGGTCATAACAACCATGGTTATTATAACAGAGTATGATCTGACCTTCAATAAAGGCGAAAATATTTTCATGTGAGAGCAGGGAAGATCCTGTCTGCCCTCACTGTGGTGAGCCATTACGATACCGGGACCGGCGGAAACGGCTCATGAAATGGTACAATGGTGAAAAGAAAGCCTTCTCTATCCGCAGGCTGCGGTGTGCACGCTGCAAGTGTCTGCATAATGAGCTTCCTGATATCCTTGTTCCTCATAAACACTACGCTGCTGAGATCATCGAGAATGTAGTCGATGATGTTTCCACCCCGGATGATCTGTCAACAGAGAATTATCCGTGTGAACGCACAATGCAGCGATGGAAAGACTGGATCCGCATAAACAAACAGCAGATCGATGGCTATCTGAAATCGATCGGCAGCCGCGTCTCCGCTTCAGGTTATGAGCTCCTGAAATCCGGGGATTCCCTGCTCCAAAAGCTCCGTGATGACGGCGCCGGCTGGCTGGCAATAGTGAACCGGATCATCTGCAACACCGGAGGCCGGCTTCTGACCAGGCTGCCCCCGGGGGCAGCTGCACCCGCTTTGTCTTACTGTCCGGGGCCTTCCTGAGGTATCCTTCTTTCAAAAGGAGGTACCATTATTCATGGAAGCAAAAGAAATCACCACCTGGAGGGACGACACCGCACTGAACCGTTTCCGCCTCATCTCTCCCTTGTTGGATCCGGCACTGGACCGCGACAAGAAGATACAGCTCAGGAAAGAAATCGCCTTTCGGAACGATCTTTCCGAAAAGACTCTCCGACGCTATGAAGCCGGTTACCTGCAGGGCGGTTTTTCCGGATTGAAGCCTGCAGAGCGGCAAACCAGTTCATCACGGCTGTCGGATAACTTTGAAGCTCTGATGCAGGAAGCGATCCAGCTGAAGAGGGAAGTCCCTGCCCGGAGTGTACACCAGATCATCTTCATTCTGGAAGGTGAAGGCAAAGCGGAGCCCGGGGTGCTGAAACGCTCTACTGTCCAGGACCATTTGTATGCTGCCGGGTTTGGCCGGAAACAGATGCGAAAATATAACGAAGGACAGAAATCCTCCTCAAAACGCTTCTGCAAGCCAAACCGGATGATGCTGGTACAGGCAGACATCAAATACGGCCCGAAACTGCCGATCGGGAGAGACGGGAAGATGGTACAAACCTACCTGTCCTCGATCATAGATGATCATTCCCGATATATCCTGACATCGTCCTTCTATGATAATCAGGAAAAGGAAGTCGTAGAGGATACTTTTCGGAAAGCAATCCTGAAGCACGGACGTTTTGATGCCGGTTATGTTGACAATGGCGGCCAGTACGTTTCCAGACAACTGATCCGCAGCCTCGCAAAACTTGGCATCCGCCTGTATCATGCCAGGCCAAACTCGGGCCAGTCCAAAGGGAAAGTTGAAAAATTCCACCAGGTGGTCGATTCTTACATCGCGGAAGCCCGGGCGAAGAAGATCCGCACACTGGAAGAACTGAACCGTTACTGGACTATCTTTCTGGAAGAGTACTACCAGAAGAACAGCCACGACGGGATCCGCGAGTACTATGAAAGCAGGGGCCGCTCCATACCAAAGGAAGGCATTTCCCCGGAGATGGAGTGGAACCGTGATGCCCGCCCCCTGGTATTTCTGGATACTTCAGTGGTTGGGGAAGCATTCCTCCATCATGAAACCCGTGTTGTAGATAAAGGCGGATGCATCAGTTTCCGGGGGAAAGACTATGAAGTCAGCGCTGCCCTGATCGGTGCGGAAGTCGAGATTGCTTACGACCCCATGCATCCGGATCCATTAAGAGTCACATACCGGGACATGCCCCCGGTGGAAGCGCATCCGGTCACTATCAGCCCGTTTTGTGACAGGAAACCGGAGCTCCCCATCTCCATGCAGGGTGTTGAGCCGGAAACTTCCCGCTTCCTGGATGTCCTCGAAAAGAAGCATGCCGAAACACAGGAACGCCTGACGAACGCGATCTCCTTCAGCGGCTACCGGAAGGAGGGCAGATGACTATGTATGAGTCTTATTTTAACATGAAGCACACGCCCTTTACCCGGGATATCCCGCCGGACAGGCTGTATGAGTCACCGGCGATCGGGGCGGCATTCGACCGCCTTTGTTATGTGGCCGACCGGCAGTTGTTCGCAGTCGTAACAGCTGACTCAGGCTGCGGGAAGTCGACGCTTATCCGGCGTTTTGCAGCCAGCCTGCCTTCTGACAAATACATCCTGCTGTACCTGTCGGATTCCAAGCTGACTCCGAAATGGTTCTACAAGGGCATCCTCGACCAGCTTGGGATGGAATCAAAGTTCTACCGTGGTGATTCCAAGAGGCAG
>CACZQT010000139.1 GCA_902783295.1 uncultured Lachnospiraceae bacterium | reverse complement strand
CGCTTTGTCCTTTTCGGTTCCGTCATATTCTACATCTGTCAGTGCGTAGCAATGCCTGAAGGCACCATCACTGATCAGGGTCAGGCTCTTCGGAAAATGAATGCTTTCCAGTGCCGCGCAGTCCGCAAAACAATAATCATGGATTTTTGCCAGCGCTGTCGGCAGAGTAATCGTCTTCAGACTGGAACAATTCGAACATATGCTCTGCTTGAGCGTTGTCATTCCGGCCGGAAACCTGATCTCCGTCATGCCGCTGCAGCCGCTGAAAGCATAGCTTTCCAGCGATTCCACTGTATCCGGGAGCCATACCTTTGTCAGCCCGGAACATCCTGAAAACGCATAGCTGTCAATAGATGTCAGCCCTTCCGGGAATGTGAATCCGGTAAGGCTTGTGCACTTGCTGAAGGTATGATAGCCAATCTTCTTTAAGGTATCGGGAACAGAAACACTTTTCAGATTCGAGCAGTTTTCAAAAAGACGGTCTCCCAGTACCGTAACACCCTTAGGAATGCTGATGGCAGTGAGTGCCGTACAGTTCTTGAAAGCATCAACATCGATCTCCTGCAGGCTGCCGGGGAGGTTGATATCTGTCAGCGCAGTGCATCCGTAAAACGCATATTCATCAATCGTTGTCAGCGTTTCGGGAAGCGTGACTTTTGTCAGATTTACACAATCTGAAAAAGCGAAGGATCTGCCAATCCCGGTAATGCCGCTTTTGATCTCAATCTGCTTCACGTCCTCATTTTTATCATTCCAGGGATAGGCATTAATAGCGCCTGTTCCCTGAATCACAAGAAGGCCCTGGTCATCAATGGTCCAGGTGGCGTTCTCACCACAGTCGCCGCCGTCCACAACGGCCGCTGCAGAGGGAACTGCGCATAAACCGATAGTTGCCGCGAGTGTTATAATCACAAACAGGAACTTCACGTGCAGATGTTTCATAATCATTCTCCTCCTCTCGTCACGGAATTGTATTAGAGAAATCCCCCGTGTATCACTATTTGCCTGCAGCTGCCATTATTTTGTTGATCAGATCATACCAGAATCTGTCGCTTTTATCAAGGTGAAGCAGGGGATAGGGGGCTCCAATGTTTATAGACATCCCCTTGCCTCAGCTGCAGCTCATGGAAAAAACCTATTGAATCAACGTTTCAAACAGTATACAATTTACATTAACACGAAACAGATTTCTTCATCGATTTTCCAAGGAGGTTCGTTTATGAAATGCACGAAAATCAGAATACCAGCCTGTGGCCTGCTTCTTGCCGTTCTGCTGGTTTTCCTGGCCCCCGCACCGGCCAGAGCAGAAAAAGTTATCCCTTTTCATGAAAAAAGCTACAGCAATTCCCATTACTGGGATGATGGGCTGTCGGATTGGATGGCATCACGTCTGACCGTCGGGAATGTGTCCGGCGGCAGCGGATATAAACAGTCCGATTTGTATAACGGTCCCATCTCCTACTGCTTTGACACCCTGAATCTTTCGGAGATCGGCGTAAAAGCCGGTGATACTCTGACCTTCAGTGCAACGGTAGCCTTCTATCCGAGATTCAACGACTCGGCTCATATAGAAATCGACTTCCAGCCGGGATTTCAAAGAGCCGAAAGCACCATCTATTCCACCCTGACGACAGGGACAGCCTATGCGGAGGTATCCCTTGCGGTTCCCGAAGGAGCAGAAGAGGTGAATCTCAGATTTTCTACTGTTATAGGCGATCTGGAACATCTCTATTTCCGGGATCCAAAGCTTACGGCAGCGGAAGGAACGCCCGGCAGCAACACTTCGCAGAACGGCAGCATAAACCAGGACCCCTCCACGTCCGTCCAGACTTCCCGGCCCGGAAGCTCCGTAAATCCTTCCCTTTCCGGCAGAATTGTTGCCTACAACGGCCACACCTATCAGGTATTCCACCAGAAAGTTACGTGGGAAGAGGCTGCCGGTTACTGTGAGAGCCAGAGCCTGGACCCGCATCTGCTGACCATCAACTCTGCGGATGAACAGGCATTTATCGAGCATTACCTCACAAACCAGATCGAAAAGGATTCTGTTTACAACAGCCGTTATATGCTTGGCCTCCTTCCGGAGGACGGCAATTCCTGGTATACCGGCGAGCCGCTTGCCTATACCAACTGGGGCGAAGGTGAACCCGATAATTTCAACGGCTCCCAGTCGGTTGTTGTCCTGACCACGGAAGAGCTTTCCGGCAGGGGCTACCATGTCACACCTTTCCAGTGGGACGATGAAGAAGATGACGGTCACTATTTCATTGTTGAATGGGATAATATAAGCGAAGAGGAAAACGACAGTACCGACCTCTGCAAATGGATGGGCGACACGCATCATTGGGATCCTGAAAAAACCGGCTGGGAAAGCCAGGGCCGCAAAAGCTTTGCAGAATCTACGATAGACGGACCCGGTTCCGCCTCTTTCTGTACTCCGATCTATCTGGATGAATATCGGACCGGCCAGCAGCTGAAGTTCAGCGGAACTTTTTCCTATACTCCGGGTGACCCCTCTGCAGAACCGGTACATTTGAGTATCCGCTTCCTGGACTATGACTGGAAAGATGTGGCTGAAGCCAGGGAAGTGCTGGTCACTCCCACCGAAAGCAGCTATTACGAACTCCTTGCCACGATTCCGGATAACATAGATTTCATCTATCTGAGCTATTATTCTCAACCGGCTTCAAACCTGGGTCAGTTCTTATACCGCGATGTGCGCCTGGAATACGCCGGCAGCAGCGGAACCAGCCAGGATAAAAATGCCGGCAGGAATCTCACCCCTGCGACAGGTGAATGGATTCCCGCGGAAAATACATATCTCAACAAGCAGGGCTGGTATATCCTGACAGAAGACAAAACCTGGGAAAGCGGCGCTTTATGGAGAAGCGAGCCTCTGAAGAGTGATAATTTTACCCTCGACTTCGATTTCTATACCGGCAATCATGATGGCGCGGACGGAATCTGGTTCATGTTTTATGCAGACAAAAATACCGTCGTCCGTTCAAACAGCGGGATTATATATACTGGCAGCGGATATGCCGTGGAACTGGATACCTACTGCAATGCCAGCCATGGAGACCCTGTTTCCAACCACACCGCCATCATCCGGGAAAACAATATGGAGCATATGTGCTCCACAGATGCTTCCGGTTTCACGGAAGACGGAGCGGTACACCACATGCGGGTGGAGATGCTGGATAAAGTCTGTACGGTTTATGTGGACGGCGCGATGCTCCTGAAACAGGGCGGCATAGAGCCGACCGGCAGTTACGACATGTGCTTTATGGGAATTACCGGGGGCATCTCCAATCTTCAGGGTGTCATAAATATATCCCTGACAGCAGAGCTTCTTCCGGATTCCGGCCATACGGAACAGACTGTTCCCGGCAGCACAGAGCAGACTGGCCCCGGTAATACCGAATCCGGCACTACGGGCGTAACAGATTCAGGCAACACCGTGCGCGTAGACCGGGAGGACGGCTCCTACACGGAAAACGGCTATTATTATTTTACCGACCGCGAAGGCAATCACATCTATGCGCCGATCAACAGTTTCGCTGCCTATGTAGTGGATTATACCCCCGGAGATCCCTGGACCAGTGATACCTCCTGGAGAGATGTACAGCGGACCATAGGCCTGCCGGATGCCACCGATGGCAACGATTCTACCGGAGACTACAACTTGGGCGCAGGCGGCGTAGTAGTCCTGGGCTTCGAAGTCGGAATCTGCGACGGGCCGGGAAATGATGTTTACGTGTTTGAAGTGGGAAGTTCCGTAGAAGCCACAAAAGTGGAAGTCAGCAGCGACCTGAAAACCTGGTACGAAATCGGGGTTGCCGAAGGACGTACGGCCGGCCTGGATATCAGCGGGAAAGTCCCGGAAGGCGCAGTGTTCCAGTACGTACGGCTGACCGACAACTACACCGACCCTCGCGGTACCTGGCCCGGTGCGGATATCGATACCGTCTGCGGGCTGAATACCAGGTGGATTCCGGAAGATCAAAGGCAGGGAGGAGTGAGCGGGATTCCCGCTGTCGGGAGAACGGTATGGAACAGCCACAGCTACCAGATCTTTGAGGGCAGCATGACCTGGTCACAGGCCCGCGATCACTGCATAAGCCTTGGCGGTCAT
>CACZQT010000138.1 GCA_902783295.1 uncultured Lachnospiraceae bacterium | reverse complement strand
ACTCCCATGGACAATTTCAGCGAAGGAGCGACTTCTTTCCGATGGCTGACATCGGATGATGTACGGGGCGGTTACAAGGGCGTTTATCTGACGAAGATTTCCGATGACCGGTTTATGGTGAGCTGGGAGAGCGGGAAAGATGACAGCATGGCAGGCGCCGGGGAATATGATTCCCTGAGCAGCCATGTGCTGCATTATGTCTTCCTGAACGGGAACGGGGAGACCATCAGCCGCGTATTCACCCGGCCGGCGGCCATTTCCTGCTGCGTGCCTGTGGTGAAAAACGGAAAAGTGGTTTTCTACGCGTCGGATGCCGGGACGGTGGCTTTCTATACAATCGATGCGTCGACCGGTGATTTCGCGAAAAAGGTATACCGCCTGGCCGGGAAAAACGCCGTATGGGATTTTGAGGATGGCGTCCTGACGGTATCCGGCAGCGGGGCACTGTATGAAAATCTGGCCTCTTCTGCCCTGCAGGCGATAGATGATAAGGTCACCAAAGTGGTGGTAAAAGCGGGTATCACCCAGGTTTCCGAGAGAACGTTTGCCTATCTGGATAATCTGGAGGAAGCGGTGCTGGAGCGGGGGGTTGCCACGCTGAAGGACAGAGCTTTCTATGGAAACGACAAGCTCCGCAGAGTGGCGGTGCCGGCCACGCTGACATCTTTCGGAGAGAGTGTGTTTGATACCGGCTGGACCTGGATCGGCAGCGGACTTCCTGTCATTTACGCCAATATTCATTGCGAAGCAGGCAGCGCCGCCAGGACCTATGCGGAAGCGAATAAAATCCGTTATACACTGGCAGCCGTTACCATGGAGGATGTCTCTCTGACCTACAGCGGAGCAGCCGGCCAGGTACCGGAGGCGAAAGCGGCGGCAACAACCGGGAAACTGGGAGCAGTACAGTTTTATACGGATGAAGCGTGCTCGAAACTGACATCTGCAGTGAACGGGGCGGCGGCCGCCGGCGGTATTCCGGTGAACGCCGGCGTCTACTATATGAAAGCGGATGCCGCGGCAGATGAAGTTTTCGGGGCTGTAACCGGTACACCGGCGAAATATGAGATTAGACCGCTGTCCCTGAGCGGCGCGGCCGTTACCGTTCCGGAGCAGGAGTATACCGGCAAGGCGCTGAAGCCCGTTCCGGCAGTCGTGCTGAAAGGGAAAACGCTTCAGAAGGATATCGATTATACGGTAAAAGAGTACCGGAACAATACCAATGCCGGCACCGCCGGCGTGACTGTGGAAGGAAAGGGGAATTACACCGGAACGCAGGATGGCAGCTTTACGATCCGCAAAAAATCATCTGCTGCAGATCCGGCGCCTGCACAGCCCGGCTCCACAGATCCGACATCTGCGCAGCCCCAGCCCGGACCTGAGGAACCGGCACCCGGACAGCCATCCACGCAGCCGGGGACGGCAGAAACGAAAGCAGCTGCACGTCCTGCGGGAGACAATACTCCGGAGAATCCCGGTAAACTGACAGAAGTAAACGACAGGATTACTGCCGTCAAGGACGATACTAAAGACGTGAAAGGCGCTACCTTCTCGCTGCTGCAGGCGAAAGGCGCGGCGAAATCCTCCACTTCCGTAAAAGTAAGCTGGAAGAAGGTAAAAGGCGCGAAGAAATACATCATCTACGGAAATGCCTGTGGTAAGGGAAAGAAATACAAAAAGCTGACCAGCGTGGGGAAGAGCAAGACCAGCTGGACGCAGAAGAAACTGACAAAAGGGAAGTATTATAAATACCTTGTCGTAGCTGTGAACGGAAGCAAAGTGCTGGCTTCTTCGAAGACCATTCATGTGGCTACGAGCGGAGGCAAGGTCGGCAATGCCACATCCATTTCCCTGAATAAAAAGACGCTGACTCTGAAGAAAGGGAAGAGTGCAACTGTAAAAGCAACCGTGAAAACCGGAAAGCTGAAGGTGAAGAAGCACCGGGCGACTGCCTGGGAATCCAGCGATATTTCCGTGGCAACCGTCAGCAAGGGAAAGATTAAAGCTGTCGGGACAGGAACCTGTACCATTTACGCCTATGCACAGAACGGAATCTGCGCAAAGGTGAAGGTGACGGTAGAATAAAGAGGAAAAACAGTGAAAATTCTGCTTGTAATATCGGCGGCGGTTCTGGTCCTGGGCATCGCTCTTGTTCTCTGGCTTCCTTCGTTTGTCATGACGGGAAAACGGCAGACGCCGGAAGAGGCTTTTGCATGGCAGTCGGACCATTATGATACGTCCTTTTATGCAGGACTGAAAAAGACGGACTATACCGTGAAGGGATATGAAGACTATGTGCTTCATGTGGAACTGCTGGAAAACCCGGCGCCGTCCTCCCGCTATGTGATTCTTTCGCATGGCTATACGGATAACCGGTTTGGTTCGCTGAAATATGCCCCTATTTATCTGGACGCCGGCTGTCACTGCATAATCTACGACCTCCGGGGTCATGGAGAAAACGAAAAGACGTTTACCACATACGGAATCCGGGAGGCACAGGACCTGCGTCTCCTGGTGGAGGATACAAGAAAACGGTATCCGGAGCTTTCAGTGCTGGGACTTCACGGAGAGTCCCTGGGAGCGGCCACTGTGATTACCCTGCTGAAATACCGGCCGGAGGTGGATTTTGCCGTGGCGGACTGCGGTTTCTCCGATATCGAAAATGTTCTTCGGGGCGGCTTCCGGAGTGCTCATCTGCCGGAGTTTCTCATGGATGCGGCCGATCTCGGAGCGAAGCTCCGTTATCACTGCTCTCTGAAGGCAATGCGGCCGATTGATTCGCTGGATCAGAATGAGGTTCCGGTCCTCTTCCTTCACGGAGCGGAGGACCAGTTCATCCTTCCCAAAAACTCGGAGGATATGTATGAGCGGACACGGGGCGTAAAAGAGCTGCGGCTGATTCCCGGAGCCGGCCATGCGGAATCCGTGCTGAAAAATCCGGCGCTCTACCGGAGATATGTGCAGGAATTCCTGCAGGGCATATCCCAATAAAAGAGTGCGTTTGCGCACTCTTCGCGCGCGAGCGGAAGCACGAAGTGCTCTTCCTTTCCGCGAGTTGCGCATCCTCACGGAGTGTTTTTACCTCATAGGAAATCCGGAGGCATTTCCTATGAGGTAAAAAAGA
Source organism: uncultured Lachnospiraceae bacterium (assembly GCA_902783295.1). Classification (GTDB taxonomy): domain Bacteria; phylum Bacillota; class Clostridia; order Lachnospirales; family Lachnospiraceae; genus UBA3305. The sequence continues at coordinate 2,452 of CACZQT010000138.1, read as the reverse complement.
GCAGGCCCCCTGGCTCAACACTGAGCCGGGAGGCCTGTTCTTTTTAATTCTGCAGCTGGCTGAGAACAGCCGGCCGTTTCTTCAGGGCGAAATACAGAATCATGCCGAGAACTCCGCAGGAAATAACTTCTCCGATTCCGACTGTAAGCATCATGAACGGAATGGGCAGAGGCACGCTGTACGCGTAACGCAGCACAAACGGAACGATCAGGGCATTGGAAACGATGGGGGGAACGGGAGCCAGGAACGGATGGGCGTCTTTCAGCTTCCGCGTGAAAACGGCGCCGATCAGGGTGGCAATACTTCCGAAGATGATGTCCGGCAGGACAGCGCCGCCCAGGATGTTCCCGATGATGCAGCCGATAAACAGTCCGGGAATGGCGGCCGGGGTAAAGACCGGAAGAATGGTCAGGGCTTCGGAAAGCCTCACCTGCACCTCTCCGAAGGAGAAGGGGGCGAAGATCCAGGTGATGACGACATAGAGGGCAGCGATCATGGCTGCCTGCGCCAGCAAGAGAGTCCTTTTGTCTTTCATTTTTCAGTTATCTCCTTAGTTTTATTTTACGTGAGGATGGTTTCGAACTCACGGTGTCTCTTGTGCGGGCAGTTCCCTTGCAGCGGGTCTCCCGGAGAGCGACCGGGTTACTATATCAGGTTTCCGGGCAGAATGCAAGCGGAAAAACATCCGCGGTACGGAGCAGGATCTGCTTTACAATATCACGTTAATGTGCTAATATGCTACCGTGCTGCAGTCAAGAGAGAACTGCAAAAAAACGAGAAGGAGATTTTTTATGAAGAAAATTGCCGCAACAATTCTGATGGCCGCCATGTCCGCGGCGCTGCTGGTTTCCGCAAAGGTATCCGCTGACGAAACGTTTACTTTCAAACACGGTTTCGATCTGGATTATCCGCCGTATTCTTATATTGATGATAAAGGCGAGACCAACGGCTTCGATGTGGAGATGGCAAAGGCTGTCTGCGAATATTATGGCTGGGAATACGAAGCGGTTCCCTTTAACTGGGATGCGAAAGATGCTGAGCTGAACGCCGGCAGCTGCGACTGCATCTGGTCCGGTTTTACCATGAACGGGCGTGAAGACGACTATCTCTGGAGCAAGGCGTATTCAGACAATACGCAGATGATCATGGTGAAGAAGGATTCCGGCATTGCGACCCTGGAGGATCTGGCCGGCAAGATTGTCGGTGTGCAGACCTCCACTTCCGCCTATGACCTGCTGAACGACGAAGAAGGCCAGGCTGCTCTGTGCCAGACTTTCGCTTCCCTGGAAGTCTATGAAACCTATACCATCGCGTTCAACGACCTGAAGGCCGGCGCAATCGATGCGATCGCGATTGACGTCACCAGCGGCAATTTCCTGATGAGCGGGGAAGAGGACTATATGTTCCTGGATGAGGTTCTGGGCAGCGAGCAGTACGGCATCGGCTTCCGGAAGGACGATGCGGAGCTCTGCGAGAAGATCAATGCAGCTCTGGATGCCCTGGTGGAAAATGGCACCTATGATGCCATCGGCCAGAAATATCCGGAAATCTACGACTATCTCTGCCTTGGCAAGGAAGAAGCTGCGGAAGAAGAAACAACGGAAGCCGCAAAACAGTAACATTTGTCAGACCCCATGTAAGCCATGGCGAAACAGGGGGACGTGCGGGATCAGGAACCGGCACGTCCCCCTGTCCTGCGTAAGAGAGGACTATCCATGTCATTATCCACCATGTTGTCTACCATGTCTGCAGGCATGCTGAAGACCTGCGGCATCTTTGCACTGACACTGATCGGCTCCCTGCCGCTCGGTATGATTGTGGCGCTGCTTCGGAAATCCAGGTTTTTTCTGATCCGATTCATTGTATATGTCTATATTTCCGTCATCCGGGGCACCCCGCTGATGCTCCAGCTTCTGGTGTGGTATTTCGGACCGTACTATCTGTTCGGCTGGTCGATCCGCGGCTGGCGTTTCCCGGCCTTAATTATCGGCTTCGTCGTGAACTATGCTGCATATTTTGCGGAAATCTACCGCGGCGGCATCGAATCGATTCCGGTGGGTCAGCACGAAGCGGCCGAAGTGCTGGGCTATTCGAAAACGCAGACTTTTCTGCGGATTATCCTCCCGCAGGTAGTCAAGAGAATTATGCCTGCTGTGACAAACGAAGTAATCACTCTGGTAAAAGATACTTCGCTGGCCTTTACGCTGGCGTACCAGGAAGTATTCTCTCTGGCCAAACAGATCTCGGCGTCACAGACTTCTTTTATGCCTTTTGTGATTGCCGGTGTCTTCTACTTTGCGGCGAACTATGTGGTGGCTTTTGCGATGGAACGGATCGAAAAGGCACTGGATTATTACAGGTAAACGGGAGGTGCTGCAGGAATTATGATTATCGAAATGAATCATATCAGAAAGCACTTCGACGGACTGGAAGTGCTGAAGGATATCAGCTT
>CACZQT010000137.1 GCA_902783295.1 uncultured Lachnospiraceae bacterium | reverse complement strand
CTTGTATTTTTAAGTATATTCCTGCCGGCAGCCCTGATCGGCTGCCGGCTGCTTCCGTCTGTCCGGATGCAGAATACCCTGCTGCTGGTGATGAGCCTGGTTTTCTATGCGTACGGGGAGCCGGTGTATGTTCTGCTGATGGTCGCTTCTGCGGCAGGGAATTATCTGTGGGCGAGGCTGATCACCCGTTTCCGCAGTGCCGGGAAAGGAATTCTGGCTCTGGCGGTGATTCAGAATCTGGCGGTTCTCTGTGTGTTCAAATACGCGGGATTTCTGGCGGAAACCTGGAACGCCGTAACCGGGCTGCATGTTCCGGTGCCGGTTATCAGCCTGCCTATCGGGATATCCTTTTTTACGTTTCAGGCGATGTCTTATGTTTTTGACGTGTACCGGGAGGATACGGCTGCGCAGAGAAATTTCTTCCGCCTGCTTCTGTATATCTCGTTCTTCCCGCAGCTGATTGCCGGACCGATTGTAAAATACCACGATATTGACCGGGAACTGGCGGAGCGGGAAATGACGTCAGAGGGCATGGCTGTGGGGATCCGGCGCTTTATTGCAGGTCTGGCCAAGAAGGTGCTGATTGCCAATACCATGGGCGCTGTGGCGGATGCCCTGTACGCGGCTCCTCTTGCGCAGATCAATGCGCCGGCTGCCTGGCTGGCGGCGGTTTCCTATATGCTGCAGATCTATTTTGATTTCAGCGGATACAGCGATATGGCGATCGGCATGGGCCGGATGTTCGGTTTTCACTTTAAGGAGAATTTCGACTATCCCTATATCGCAGATTCCATGCAGGATTTCTGGCGCCGGTGGCACATTTCTCTTTCCACCTGGTTCCGGGAATATCTCTATATTCCTCTGGGCGGCAACCGGAAAGGAAAGGCCAGAACCATTCTGAACCGGCTGATTGTATTCGCCTGCACAGGAATCTGGCACGGTGCAAACCTGACCTTCCTGTTCTGGGGACTGTATCACGGCTTCTTCCTGCTCCTGGAGGAGGTTATCCCTCTTTTCCGAAGAAAAGGCAGCCCTGTTTTGCAGGCACTGAAGCATCTGTGTATTCTGCTGATTGTGCTGGTGGGGTTTGTTTTTTTCCGTTCAGATACAATCCGCCAGGGATTTGTGATGACCGGAAAACTGTTTACAGGATGGCAGTTCCCGGCGGATTCCATGCGGCTGTGCCTTTCACAGCTGACGCCGCTGAATCTGCTGGCGTTTGCCCTGGCTCTGCCGGCAGCCACACCCTGCCTGAAAAAGCTGGAAGGCCGGGCTTTCTGGGAGCGCCTTTCCTGGGCGGCGACGCCGGTGCTGCTGCTGCTCTGCATGCTCTTTCTGGCAGGGGGAACCTATAATCCGTTCATTTATTTCCGGTTCTAGAAAACGGGGGGATAGGGTTGAAGAGAAAGATTTATATTGTCGTATTTCTCGTGATCTGTCTGCTCCCGGTTCTGGGCCTGCTGGTCCGCGGGCCGGAAGAATCGCTTGAAAACCGTTCGCTGGCAAAAGCACCGTCTCTTACGGTTGAGGGCGGCGGTTTCAATGTAAATGTACTGGCAGATGCGGGAGCCTGGTTTGAGGATCATTTTGGCTTCCGGAATGAATGGGTCACCGGCTATGCCATGCTGGCGGGGAAACTGCTTGGGGTTTCCGCGCAGGACGGCGTGATCACAGGGAAAGACGGATGGCTGTTTTATAAAGACTCTCTGGAGGATTTCCAGGGGGCGGAGCAGCTGACAGTCCGTCAGCTTTTCGATATCGCCCATACCCTGCGTATGGTGCAGGACGGGCTTGGAGAGGATCTGGTGGACTTTCTCTTTGCCGTGGCTCCGAACAAGAATTCCCTGTACGGAGAATACATGCCGTATTATTTCAGTGCTTACCGGGAGGAGGACAACAACTATTCACGGCTGCAGCCCTTCCTGGAGGCCGAAGGCGTGAATACGGTGGATCTGAAGGCAGTGCTGAAAGAGGCCGGGGAGGGAAAAAAACAGCTGCTTTATCATAAGAGGGATTCCCACTGGAACAACCTCGGCGCTTCTCTGGCAGCCGGAACGATTCTGGACGCTCTGGGGGTGAAGCATCCGGACTATTCCGGGCGGGCTTATGAGGTACGGACGGATTTCCGGGGGGATCTGGATACCATGCTTTATCCGGCGGCTGTGACGCCTGAAGAGGAATATTATTACACCGAAGGTCCCGCTTTTTCCTATTCGGAGGAAGTGGAGAGCAATTTCGCTCCACACATTTATACGGAAAGCAAAAAGAAAGGGCGGAGTCTTGTCATGTACCGCGATTCTTTTGGAAATGCGCTGCTTCCTTTTATGGCAGAGTGCTTTAAGTGGGGATATTTTTCCCGCGGCGTGCCCTATCAGATCACGGATGACGTCTATGCAAATGAAGCGGAT
>CACZQT010000136.1 GCA_902783295.1 uncultured Lachnospiraceae bacterium | reverse complement strand
CCGGGAGTTCGTCCGCCGTAACAATCCAGGGACCCATACAGGTGAAGGTATCCAGACTTTTCCCGAAATAGAACTGCGTATGGCGGCCCTGCAGATCCCGGGAACTCACATCGTTTACGATTGTATAGCCGAACACATAGTCCAGGGCGTTCTCCCGTTTTACGTTTCGGGCATCTTTCCGGATAACTACTGCCAGTTCCACCTCATAGTCCAGGCGTTCCTGGATATCGAAGTGTCCGTCAATCTCTCCGCCATGCGGTGTGCATTCATTGACCCGCTTGCAGAAATATACCGGATAAGGACGCTCACCGTTGAAGTCCTCCTTTTTATAACGGGCGGATTCAACGGCGTGGTCCATGTAGTTGATTCCCAGGCAGAGGATGTCCTGTTTGGGAACGGGAATCGGAGAGAGCAGTTCTACCGAATCAAAGGGGATGGCTTCTGCTTCTTTCTCCGGAAGGCTGCGGGAGATGGCTGCCAGTTCTTCATCTGTGATCTTTTCGATCAGTTCGTTCATGGAAGCGTAGGACAGGCCGAAGGCGGAAAGCGGCAGGACGGAGGAAGTATCTGCAGATACCACACCAACAGATTCGCTGCCATTCAGGCGGTAAGTGATAAGTTTCATGAAAAGTCTCCTTTCTGGAGGGGTACTTCTGAAATCAACAGGAAAGCATTTCCGGATCTATAACAGGTGCTTAAGGCCGCCTCCCGCAGGGAGGCCCGGCAGAGTTTACGACACCTTTTTAATTCCCTTTTTCGTCAGCCATTTCTTATAAGCGCTTTTCACTTTAGCAGGTACCTTTGCGGTCGATTTCGCAGAGGTGTTTCCGAAAGCGTTTTTCCCGACTTTTTTGTCTGTCAGTTTGGTGGATTTGATGGTAACAGTAGCAAGCTTTTTGTCTCCATAGAATGCCTTGGTTCCGACAGAGGTTACAGAGGCAGGAATGGTCACCGTTTTCAGAGAGGTGCACTTCATGAAAGCCTGTGCGCCGATAGTTTTTACCTGACTGCCCAGCTTCAGCGTCGTAAGGGCGGAGCAGTTGTAGAAAGCGTTCTTCCCGATGGAGGTGACATATTTGCCGATGGTTACGGATTTCACCTTCGTCTGGTTTTTCAGGGCATTCGCCGCAATGGAGACGACCCGGTAGGTAATATTATTGATCTTTACAGTATCCGGGATCTTCACGGAAGACTTTTTCGTAATCATACCGGTATATGCAACAGAATATCCGGCTTTGACTACCTTATATTTCCCGTTGCTGCCGGTATGTTTCAGGTTCGTTCCTTTCTTCGGAACTGCCGGAGTTTCCGTCGCTCCGGGAGTCTCTGATGCTTTCGTGGTTTCCGGCGTTTCCGGAGCTGAGGGGTCAGGAAGGATTGTAAAAGGAATTTCCAGAGTACCCGTTACATTCCCTATGCCTTTGAGAACTACATAAGCTGTTCCCGGTTTATCGTTGGATTTATAGCTGTCGACTTTATAGTCCACATTCTCCTGCATTTTGATCGTGTGGTAGTTGCTCGGATTGCCATATTCATTAAAGGAGAGGGCTTCCGCGCTTTGCAGCACCAGGATCGGTTCCAGAGGAGACCCGCTGTAGACACGGGTATTTCCGCCCCAGGAGTTCAGTTCTCCGGTCTTCAGCTTTTCGTAAAATATAATCGAGTTCAGCTTCAGATCGTTCAGGGAAACCGGCTCAAAACGGACTTCGTACTTACAGTTATTTCCCAGAATTCCCCAGTCATAGGTGGTATCCGGCTTCAGCTGGATGAGGAAATAGGTGCTTCCGTCGGAGGCTGTATAACCGGAGCCGCAGGTCAGAAAATAACAGGAACCGTCTACTTCAGGAGTCAGGCCGAGAGGACAGAACTTTCCGTTATAGAATGGCTTGAGGTAGACGCTGCTGACCCCGTGATTCGGGTTCAGTTCCTCGCTTTTTATGCTGATGCGGTATAGTGTATTTGAGTCTGTTTCGAAGCGGATATAGTCGGAATCGCCGTCAATAAAGTCCTGAATGACAGCTCCGCGGCGGAAGGTATGGCTGTTGTTGATATCAGCCGCTGCTTCCGGGAAATGGTCTTCTACCAGATCCAGACTGAAGCGGTAATAAAGATCGCCCGCGCCGGCGTTGTTGTAAACCACTTTTACGATCACCTGGCTGCCGGCAGGAATCCGGACCCATGCGGAACCGAAATTATTATAGGTATCTGATTCGACGTAATAGGTCTTGTTGGATGTTGCCCTGGCCAGAACCACGTTTTTCTGGGTAAATCCATCGTTCGCGTCCTGTGCGTTTTCTACGGTATAATATCCCAGATATATCGATATGTTGTCACTGGCTCTGGTATTATTGTCTTTTCTGGGGAACAGGACATTCACATGAGCCCAGTAGGCGGTGCCTGCTTTCTGGGAAGCCGTATAATAGTAATAGTTTCCTGTCTGACTCACTGCGGAATTCCGGTAAAAACTGTTCCATTCTCCCGGGAGGATGTATGTTGCGTCGGCCGGTTTTCCTCCTTCATTTACGGGTACCCGGTAATCCGGGGAATCCGCGTACGCTGCCCGGGGAAGGACTCCCAGAGTAAACAGTACAAGCAGCAAAAGAAGGGTGTTTTTCACCCGGTTTTTCCATGTATTCATAGCTTTCCCCTGTAAAATAAAAGTATGATATCACAGAAGAGATCAGGTATTTACCACTGATACGTTCTGCTGACAGTAATAAAAGTTGCGTATTTATCATAAACTTTTGAAACTTGCGTGTCAAGTAGCGGCACGGTTTCAGGTGGGATGCGCGGACGGTTCTGTTTATCTCTGCGGGCCGGGACAAACAGAAATGTTCCCCATGTCCCGGTTCCGGTATCGGAGTTTTCCGGTGATTTTCTGTTGAAAAAAACAGGCTCCTATGTAATGATAATTATGAAGAAAACGGATGGTCCCGGAGGCTGCAGGAACCAGCTGCTTATAGCCGAAATATGTCCGGAAAAAACGGAAAGAGGTGACGGTATGAAAAAAGCGCCGCTGAAAAAGAGAATATCCTACTGGTTTGACAACCGCATGTCCGGCGGCAGTGCCGGGCTGATCCGTCTGCTGGCTATCGTATCGCTGGCGATCATTCTGGTGATTGCCGTGGTAATCTTCTTATGCGGCCTGAATGAAGAGGGCGGCTTTCTGGCTGCCTTCTGGGACAGCTTTTCCACTGTGATCAACGCCTGGATGCCTTCCTTTGAAGACGGGGGACTGGGATATCTGATTCTGATGTCGGCGGCCGCCATCGTGGGACTGTTTATTACCAGCGTCCTGATAGGTATTGTTTCCAGCGCAATTGAGGAAAAGATCAACGACCTGAAACGAGGAACTTCAGAGGTTATTGAGGAAGGCCATGTGGTGGTGCTGGGATTTTACCCCGGTGAGTATACGCTTTTGCAGCAGCTCGTCCTGGCAGCCGCAGGGCGTCCGGACTGTGTCGTGGTCGTGGATGATATGGAACAGGAGGAGATGCAGCAGTATATCCGCGAGAATGTCGAAGCGCCGAAAAACTTCCGGATTATCTGCCGGACGGCGGATATTTTCGATCCGAAAGCCCTGGAAAGGTGCGCGGTGGCGAACTGCCGCTCGGTGATTATCAGTCCCACGGATGACTTCCGGACCACCAAAGCGCTGCTGGCCGTGTCTACGATTATCCACGCGGCAGAGAATGAAAAGGTAAGAGTAGGCGCAATTGTTTCCCGGGCGGAATACCGCTTCCCGCCGTCGATTGCTGCCAGACATAATGTTACGACCCTGCAGACCAAGGAAACCATTGCCAAGATTATTGCCCGCTCCTGCATGGAGCCCGGGCTTTCGGAGACCTTCCGGGAGATTTTCAACTTTGAGGGATCAGAACTGTACCTGATTGATCTGCCGGAAGCGGAGGGACTGACCTTCGGCGAGCTGACAGTGCGCCTGGACCGGGCAGTGCCTGTGGGTGTTTTCCGGAATGGAAGCACCACCATCAATCCTTCTCCTGAAACAAGATTCGGGAAAGAGGACCGGCTTCTGATATTCTCTGAAGAAAAAGACCGGGCCGTGATCCGCCCGGTGCAGGAGCTTCCGGAAATCAGGATGGAGCGGAAGAACATTCCCGAGCTTCCGGGCAGCGTAACCATCATCGGCGGAGATGAGTCCCTGTATACTGTTCTGCAGGAACTGCCGGAGCATGTGATGAAAGTCACTCTGGCCCGGATCCGGGAAGAGTACAGGGAAGAAGTACTCCGGATCGGAGAGGAGAGAGATTTTACCGTTTCGTTTTATGATAAGAACCTGCTGAAAACCGGCGCACTTACGGAACTGGCGAAAACATCCGAGCACGTGGTTGTTCTTTCGGATTATGAAAAAGAAGATGATGCCGCGGATATGGACAGTATTTTCCTGATTCTGAACCTGAGAGATATCCGGACGCGCCTGGATCTGCATTTCAATATAACGGCGGAAATGAGAAGGGAGCATAACCAGAATCTGTTGATATCGGATGACCACACGGACTTTGTGGTGGCGTCCAATATGTCTTCTCTGCTTCTGGCACAGCTTTCGGAAGGACCGGAACTGATCAGCGCTTTCCGGGAGATTCTTTCGAATAAGGGAAATGAGCTCTACCTGAAAGAGGCCGAAAAAATGCAGCTGGCAGGCAGGAGGTCTGTAGCGGAATTTCGCATGGCCGTGCTGCAGCAGGGCTATGTACTGATCGGCTGCCTGTTTGCTGAAAGCGGGGAAAGTGTTTTCAACCCGCCGCTGGAAGATGAGATTGAGCTTGGAGAGAAAGACCAGCTGATCGTCATCGGGGAAGAATAAACGGGGGAGATGGGGACACGGGGACAGT
>CACZQT010000135.1 GCA_902783295.1 uncultured Lachnospiraceae bacterium | reverse complement strand
GTCACTCCCGGATACTCCCATCATTAATATACATGATGGAACAGGGAAAAAACATCCACAAAAAAGCCCGAAAGAGTGGATTATTTTGCGCAAAAAAGTGAAATGCTGTTTGCGGCTTGCAATCATTCTGCCGTTTTTTTATGATAAATGATATACTGCGCCGGAGGAAAATATGGGAGCTGCCCTGAAGAAAAGTGCATTCAACATCAAAAAGAGTTTTACGAGACGGGTCGTTCTGGTAGTGGTCTTTATCATCGGCCTGACACTGGGAGCCGTTGCCCTGATAACGGATCATTATACGCGGCAGGAGCTGGTGGAGCAGGCCCGGGACGCAGGAGAACGGAGCGTACTGGCAGACAGTACTTCCCTGGGAACCTGCCTTTCTTCTCTGCGCCGGTCTGCCCGGGAGATCTACTACAATGGGGGAATGTACGCCCTTTTATTTCAATCGGAACTAGAATATCAGGATCAGCAGGCCATTTTTACATTCCTTCAGTCACTGATCAACCTCTCCGAAGGGGGAGAGGTGCGCCAGATCTGCATGGAATGCTGCACATCGGGTACAGGATTTCTGGCGGGAAGCAACGGGCGGGCTGTAGGAAAGCCGGTCTGGGAATTCCGGATGCCGGAGGACCGCAGCCGCTATCAGGGGATCTGTGAGGAACCTCACAGGCTTCATGACTATGGAATGCTCTCTCAGACAGACACGGAAGAGGAGGTATGCACCTTTCACTGGAATCTGTACAGTACAATGGGAGACAAGATCATCGGGAGAATGGCGATCGACGTGGCGGTTTCCGGTCTGGCACGTTTTCTGACAGCGGCTGAAAACGGAAATCCGGTGCTGGTTCTGGGAGAAAACGGAACCGTTATCTATTCCAATACAGATCTGCTTTCGGAAAAACAAAGGGAAGAAATCTGGCAGCAGCGGGAACAGAGCCGTCAGATTGATTTTCGCGGAGAAGACTTTCAGGGCATCGCCTTTGTGCAGCCTGTACCGGATTCGGGGTTCGGATGGACGGTCGTGGAACTGAAAAATCGCCGGGAACTGTTCGCAGCGGCAAACCGCATTCTCCTCTATGAGTCAGCCCTGATGATTTTCGCGGGAATTCTCTGTGCGGCAGTGGTTACTATTATGATCTATCGTATGATGCGGCCGCTCCGGGAGGTGCATGAATATGTGCAGGAAGTGGAACAGGGAAACCTGACAGCCGATATACGGAATTATTCAAAGTACAGCCGGCCGGATGAAATCGGCTTTCTGATCGAGCATCTGGAACACATGATCCATACCATTCAGGATATGTTTATCCGCCAGCAGAAACTGAGCCAGGCGCACCGCAGCGTGGAAATGAAGATGCTTCTCGCCCAGATCAATCCTCACTTCATCTACAACTCCCTGCAGAGCATCAGCACGCTGGCGCTGGTCCACGGCGATAAAGACGTATACCAGCTCCTGACCAAACTGGGAGCGGAAATGCAGTACAGCATGGATCTGGAACGGGAAACCGCGGAGCTTCCCGAGGAGCTTCGCTATACAGCCAACTATCTCGATTTGCAGAGGCAGCGCTTTGAACAGCGCTTTTCCTATGAAATCCAGGCGGCACCTGATACAGAAAAGATATCCGTTCCCCGCATGATGGTGCAGCCCCTGGCGGAAAATGCCATTAAACACGGGAAGATCCACCGCCGGAACGGAGGCTTTATCCGGATTTGCACGCAGCGGAAGGATGAATGGCTGGTTCTTACATTATCCGACAATGGAGAAGGCTGTCCGGTGGAACGGCGGGAGGAACTGAACAGGGAACTGGCGGACCTGAAAGAACAGGAGATGGGACTCAGCGCTCATATCGGCATGCGAAATGTGTGCTGGCGGCTGAGGCTGATGTACGGGGATAAGGTTTCCATGAAAATCTCCGAATCGGAATGGAGAGGCGTGCAGGTGACGGTGAAAATACCGCTGGATCAGTACAAGGAGGGACCGAAAATTGAAAGCCCTGATCGTAGATGATGAAAAAGCATCGGTTGTCGCGGCAAGGCTTCTGGTGGACTGGGAGCGCTTTGACATCGATACGGTATACGAGGTGGACTGTTCGGAAGATGTACTGCCCCTGATCCGCAGCGAGGAAATCCAGGTGGTTCTTTCCGATGTCAGAATGCCGGGGATCAGCGGACTGGAACTGATTGAAGAAATCCGCCGGGTCAGACCCCATACCCAGATTATTATGATGTCCGGCTTCGGCCAGTTCGAATATGTCCGCAAAGCCCTTCAGGAGGGCTGCGTGGATTACATCCTGAAGCCGATTGAAGAAGAGCAGATCAACCGCGCAGTGGAAAAAGCCGTGCAGGCCTGGAAACGCGAGGTGTCACTGGAGAATATCGAGCATTCCTATCAGGAGATCAACAGCGAACTGAATAAGAAACAGGCCCAGCGGCTTTTGATGATCTGCCTGAATTCTGATAACTGGACAGTGGCCTACGATGAACTGGCCGGGCTGATGCCGTTTCTCGGACGGATCAAATCCTGCCGGATGGCGCATATTTCTACCCGCCACCTTCGGGAAGAACTGCTTACCGGGGAGCGGGATACGACTCTTCTTGCAGACTGGATCAATGAGCGGCTGTGCCGGGAAGAACGGGGACTGGCCGTGACCCGCCGGGTAAACAGCAATATCTATCTCTTTCTGGACGCTGCATCAGAGGGGCTTCAGGATTTTCTCACACAGCTGCTCCGGGATCTGCAGGAGAAAACGGGGATCTGTTTCGGAATGGGGGTCAGCGATGCTTTCCCGGTCAGGGAAGCTTTTACCAGGGCGGCTCCCCAGGCCAGGAAAAGAAGCCGGAACTGTCCGCTGGAGAAAACGGAAACAGGGGAACTGCAGGACAGAGATGCCGTATTTTCCGTACCGGACCTGTCCGCATGGGAGGACGAACTGCATAAGGCAGCGCTTTCCAGCTATCCGCATGTCATCCGGACCTGTGCGGAACGGCTGACAGAATGGATGATGGAAGACCGTCCGCTGACGATTGAAAAATGGGAATCCTTCCGCCAGCAGTACATGCGGATGCGCATACGGTGGGTGGAAGGATTCCGCCAGAACCGCAGCGGAAAAGGAGAGAAGCCGCTGGAGTTTCCCGTCCCGGATATTCCTCTTCCCTTTGATGACAGAGGGATTGTTTCCGGAGAAATGCTGGCCCGGCTCCTGGAAAAAGACCTGACCTGCCTGGCAGACCTGTTCAGGGAATCTGTTGGGAAGGGAGAAGAAGAAAACGTAATCTTTCAGCAGATCGAGCAGTATATCCTGCTCCACTTTACAGAGAAAATATCCATAGGCCAGCTGTCCAGGCAGTTCGCCATCAGTGAAAGCTATCTGTCCCGCTCCTTTAAAAAGCAGACCGGCATGGGAATTCCCGATTATATCAACCGGCTGCGTATTGAAAAGGCCAAAGAACTGATGATGAATCCGGATATGAAGATTTCCGAGATCTCATGGATGGTAGGCTATACCGACGAAAAATATATGAGCCGTGTCTTTCACCGGCTGACCGGCTGTTCCCCGCAGGCGTTCCGCAGCCGGCAGGAAGGGAAGCACAGTGCAGGATAATCCACCGTCTGGAACATAATTATGAGTGTTCCAGACGTTTTATTTTGCCTAAAATGAGAACAAAGATGGCCGGAAGGAAACAACCGGCCGGAAGGGAGCCGGGAAATGCTAAGGTATGTTCTGAAAAGGCTGCTGATGATGATCCCTGTAATGCTGGGAGTTGCTTTTCTGCTGTACGGCCTGCTGTCTCTGGCCACAGGCGACGCGGCACGCATCAAATTCGGGGATGAAGCACCCGAAGAAGTGCTGAACGAATGGAGAGAATCAAAGGGACTGAACGATCCGCTCATTGTCCAGTATGGGCATTATGTCTGGAACATCGTGACAAAAGGCTCTCTGGGAACCTCTTACATGAACGACAAACCGGTCATGGATATGCTGGTAGCCCGTTTCCCCACCACGCTGAAGCTGGCAGTGGTAGGGCTTCTGGTTATGGTGCTGCTGGGTGTTCCGATCGGGATTATTTCCGCAATCAAGCAATATACCTGGATCGATACGCTTCTGGTCAGCATCGGGATGCTGGGAGTATCCCTGCCGAATTTCTGGGTGGCACTGATGCTGATCATCATCTTCTCCCAGAACCTGGGATGGCTGCCGGCAACCGGTACGAATGGGATCCTCAGCTGGATTATGCCGGCCATTGCCGTAGGAATCGGACCGTCCTGCACCATGATGCGTACGACCCGCTCCAGTGTACTGGACTGCGTCCGGCAGGACTATGTACGGACCGCCAGAGCGAAAGGACAGAATGAGAAGACGGTGGTGTTCCACCATATTCTCAGGAATGCCCTGATTCCTGTGATTACGGTGTGCGGCATCCAGTTCGGCTCCCTGATGGGAGGCGCCGTCGTGATTGAGTCTATTTTCTCCCTGCCGGGACTGGGTAAACTGATTGTAGACAACATCAACATCCGGGATTATCCGATCGTAATCGGCGGCGTACTGCTGATCGCCCTCGCTTTTACTCTGGTGAACCTGATCGTAGATATCCTGTATACGGTGATTGATCCCCGGATTAAAACACAGTTTGAATCGAAGAAAAAGCGCAAAGCGAAAGCGGAGGCAGCGGCATGAAAAGATTCAGAAGAGCCAAAGAAATATGGCGGAGGTTTAAGAAAAACCGGCTGGCTATGGTTGGCCTGGTCATCATTCTGCTCATCATCGCGCTCACCGTTCTGGCACCGGTCATCGCTCCGTACGGCCTGGACCAGCAGAACGCCCGTATCCGCCTGATGGGTCCCAGCAAAGAGCACTGGTTCGGGACTGATAATTACGGGCGGGATATCCTGACACGTGTGCTGTACGGCGGCCGGATTTCCCTGACGGTAGCTGTTGGAGCCACAGCCCTGGCCGGATTCTTCGGGATCATCCTGGGAGCGGTGGCCGGCTACTTCGGCGGCCGTGTGGACAATGTAATCATGCGAATTCTGGACGTATTCATGTCTCTTCCGGGCACGCTGACAGCTATTGCCGTATCTACCGTACTGGGGACCGGCGT
>CACZQT010000134.1 GCA_902783295.1 uncultured Lachnospiraceae bacterium | reverse complement strand
TTTTCGTCTACTGTTTCCGGAGCATATGTCCGCATAATCTCGCTGACCGCATACTCATTATCCGGAAGATGTTTCCTGGCAATATCTTCCAGTTCGGTACCCTGTATGAAGCCGGCTTTCTTCTGCTCAACAGCCTCCTGCAGTTCCGTCAGGGCTTCCTCCTCCAGTCCGAAAACCGAAAGATCTACCTCTTCCCTGACGGTTTCCGTCTGCACTGCCGGGAGTTCTTCCAGGATAAAGCCATATTCAGCGCCGCCTTCAGTGATGTCACGGACCACCAGCAGGGCTTCCGCTTCCGAGGCGGAAAGGCCGTAGGAAACTACAACGATCTCCTGATCCGGTGCCGTTTCTCGCAGAGAAACATAGTTCGGAGTGAAATCGCCTTCCGATTCCCCCTGCATGGCAAATTTCGGATAGAGGGTCATGTTGCGGTCCACCAGGTCCTCAATGCCTGCCATCTCCGTAAGCCCGTCATCGTAATACCAGTCCAGAAAAATGTAACCCATTTTCTCCGGCGTTGTGAGAGACGTGATTCTTGTACCGGCCGGAACCATCAGAGTCTCCGGCAGTACAGTAATTTCACGGTCGTTCTCATCACTTTCCGCAGGCAGGGCAAACTGCACCTCGTACCAGATGACATTATTCGTATCCGAGCTGTTCCCGCCGCCTTCTTTACTGCTGCTCCCTTCGGCGTCTCCGGCTTCCTGCCCTGCCTGAACAGGTAAGGTTTCCGCTGAAATTTCGTTCGCCTGGGAAGACGGTGTTTCCGCCGCATAGTGCTGTGCAGGCACTCCTGTCAGCAGCAGGGAAAATGCCAGGACCATCGCCAGTATTCTATTGCCTGTCATATTTCCTTTCATCAGTTTATCCTCCCTCTGGTTTATTCCCCGGCAGGGATAACTTTGCCCTGTTTGATCAGAGCACCGCAGCTTTCACAAATGGTATCCCCGGTATATCCGTCTTCCGTTTCGGTTGCTTCTTTCTTCCCGCTGAGGAAGGTATCTCCCTTATGGTTTTCCGGATCAGCCGCCAGTACCACACTTTCTTTTTCCCCGCAGATCAGGCAGGTGTGTGTTCCCTTCCCTTCCTCTGTGCAGGTTGCCTTCCTGGAAACTTTGACATCACCCCATACATGTGTGGAATGTGTCAGTGTGATCTCCGCTTCCGCTTTTTCCACTCTCTCTGTTTCCAGAGGCGTAATACTGATCTTCAGTGTCTTTCCGCTTTCCAGGTCTTTCAGTTTCGTGCCTGCTTTTCCCCAGGAAAGCGTCGCCTGGACATCTTCTTTCTTCTTATCATTCACACCGGAACCGGCATAAGCCCGGAAAAATACCGACGGGTCGATATCGCCAAGCGTTTTTGCTCCCTTTGAAAGCCCGTATTCCAGAATATCTTCCGCGGCAATCGACAAAGATGCTTCTCCTTCTTCATCGCTGCTCCGGTACTCCTCCTTTACAGCAAGCTTTGGTGTAATCGGGATCAACTCCTGTTTCTTCTGTCCGCAGACCGAACAGGTATAGGTCCGGATTCCGGTCTTCACAGCGGTTGCCTGTGTTGTGACAACGCCACTCCCCCAGCTGTGCTTTCCCGTGGCGGCAATCGTTTTTCCTTTCGACAGCACCGCTCCGCAGTCCGTGCAGACTGTGTCACCGGAATAGCCGTCTTCACTGCAGGTGGCTTCTTTCTTTCCGATTGTCACCGGATTCCCGTGATTCTTTGAATTGGTTTCTATCGCAACTTCTTCTGTCTCCCCGCATACGCTGCAGGTACGGATCTGACTGCCTTCTTCCAGGCAGGTTGCTTCTTTAGTCACTTCTCCGTATTTCCAGGTATGCTCGCCTGTCCTGACGATCACGTGTCCTTCTTCCACCAGCGCCTTGCAGGCTTTGCAGTATCGGTCTCCCGAATAACCGTCCCGGCCGCAGGTGACTGCTTCCGCATTTACCAGTTCAGTATCGGTATGATGGCTGAAATCAAAGTCCAGCCAGGTTTCTTCTGTTTCATTGCAGATCGTACAGGTCTTCGTAAAGATACCTTTCTCAGAACAGCTGGGTTCTTTGGTAACCTTTCCTTCATCCCAGATATGTTCATTATGAATACGGGTACCGATCACTTCCACGGAAACGGCCGGCATGCGGTAATCTCTTGAAAGCACCGTACCTCCAATGGTCCATCCTCCGAATTCATAACCCGCCTTAGGTTCTACGGCCGGTTCGTATAACGGCTCTCCGAAGGCAACCTCCTCTGTAAGTATAACCTCACCGTCCACCTTCCAGGTGACTGTATTGGAAACCACTGTCCATTCCGCTGTCATCGTTACACCTTCATCCGGCATAGTATAGCTTTCTGTCCATGTAAAGATGTTTCCCGAGTCCTCCTCTACAGTCCAGCCGCCTAAAACATAACCTTCCATAGCTGCTTCCGGAGGTGTGAGGGTGCTTCCGTATGCAACACTTTCGCGCTTGATCCGTTTGTTTCCGGCGAACCAGAAAACTACATGCTTATTCACTTTCCAGGAAGGCGTCAGAATGATATCCGCATCCGGCATGACAGCATACAGGCCAAGCAGTGTCCCCTGCAGCGACCACCCGTCAAAGGTATACCCTTTTCTGGATTCTACCTGAGGACCTGCCGGAATAAGAGATCCGAAAGATGCGCTGCCGGCAGCCAGAACCGATCCTCCCTCCTGATCCATCCAGGTAATGGTATGGGAGTTGGGGATCCAGCGGGCTGTCACTGTAATCGGATAATCCGGCATCAGGAAGCTGGCCAGAAGAGCTGTTCCATTCACCGACCATCCTGAAAGCGTATAATGTTCTTTACTGAGTACAGGCGGATTCAGGAGCATGCCTGCGAACAGAGACTCTGTCTGCACCACCTCATCATCCACCATCCAGGTTACTGAAGACTGCTTCGGTTCCGGATCAGGTTCCGGCGACGGACCGGGGCCGGGATCCGGATCGGGGTTGGGATCTGGTCCGGGCCCGGGACCCGGTCCCGGGCCGGGTCCGTCAGCTATCCAGGCGGCTGTTGCCACCGTTGTTTCATCCGGCATAGTGGTTTCTTCTGTCAGCTCTTCTTCACCGATCTTCCAGGCAGAAAGCGTATAACCTTCTTTCGGAGGTATTTCCGGAGGTGTCATCTTACTGCCATAGGAAAGAGTATTCCGGCTGTATTCCTTTCCATCGATCATCCAGATAACCAGGTTCTCGTGGGCTGTCCATTCCGCCGTTATTACCAGATCTGCATCCGGCATCGTCGCCCCGGATGCAAGTTCCTTCCCGCCGCTCATCCAGGTGAGACTGTAGCCTTTCGCCTCTCCCACAACAGGCGGTACTAAGGCACTGCCGAAGGCCAGAGTTTCTTTCTTTACTTCTTTCCCGCGGGCATACCAGGCAGCAGTATGCTGGTTCGCGATCCAGCTGGCGGAAGCAGTAAGATCCTCATCCGGCATTCTCGCGTTCACATCCAGAATTTTATCTCCAGCCATCCAGGGGGATAAGGTATAGCCTTCCCTGCCTGCCGGCACAGGCGGAGTCAGCAGCGTACCGTAGTTCACGGAACCGGTCGTATATACTTCTCCGTCGATCATCCAGGTCAGGGTATGGGCATTGGGAACAGACCTGGATCCGATGATCAGGTCTTCATCCGGCATGGCAGTTTCTTCCGTAAGGAGTTCCGCCTCTTCGCTGTCCGGCATGGTAATGACAGAAGCCAGTCCCAGCCTCCATGGAGTAAATGTCACACCTTCCCATGCAGGGAATTCCGGTGCCGAAAGTATGGTCCCGTAAGGAACTTCCTGTGAAAGGATAGCTTCCTGGTCAACGATCCAGGTAACGGTATGTATGTTCAGTGCCCATTCACCGGATACCACCGCATTATAGGCAGGTGTTAGAGTTTCTCCTGTAAAGTCTGCAGCCTGCTCTGTTCCGTTTTCTGTATCCGGACGGATCTTTGTCCATGATGCCGTATAACCGGTCTTCGTCCTGACCGGAGCCGCCAGAGACAGTTTTGAGCCGACAGGAACTACAGTCTTCAGAATGATTGCATCTTCCAGTTCCCAGGATACCGTAACGTTCACACTCCTCCACTTTGCCTGGACCGTCACGTGACGGCCGGGCATCGCGGCGGCTGTATCAAATAATTGCTCTCCTTCCATCCAGCCTTCCAGAACATATCCTTCCCGGTTCAGCTCCGGAGGATTCAGGGAATCGCCAAAATGCAGGGTTTCCGTACGGATCTCCATCTCTCCGTCTTTCCAGGTAATCTGGTATTCGTTCGGGATATAGTAACCGTACAGAGCGGCATTCTGTGCCGGCACCTCTGTCACTTTTGTCTTCACCAGTTTTCCGCGTACAGTATCTACACGGAACCATTCCACTCTGTATTCCGGATGTTTACCGATTTCCTGTGCAAGTTCAGAGGGAATTTCCAGTTTTCCGCCGGTAAGTCTGCGTTCAGAAGCGGAAAGGCTTACTTTGCCATCGTCTCCGGGCGTCAGCAGCTTCCAATCTACAGTATAGAAAGGTCTGTCATAGTACAGTGCCACCTTTGTGCCCGTATCGCCAAGCTGGAAGTTGTGTGCAGCACCCTTCTTAATATCCAGGCTGGTATTCTTTTTGTTATAAGTGAGTACTGCCTTTGAAAGGGCTGCTCCGCTGATCTTCTTTGAAATCAGGTCTTCTGTAATATTGAAAGTATAATCAATCCCCTTGACACCCGTAAGTGTTTCGGTAGACTGCAGTCTGTACGTGCCATCCGCCTGCTGAAGATAGATTTCCAGCGGGGAGGCGGCTTTCTCTCCTACCCAATGAACTTTCACAATCCGGCGGATGGTGCTGGTATTGAGGCCAAACGTTGTATTCCGGAAGGTGAAATAAATCTCACCCCAAAGTTCTGTAACGTTCTGATCCACCGGTTTTACGACCACGGTGTTGCTCTCCGGCAGATACTGGAAGGAGTGCTTGCCGTTTGATTTTCCGTTGGCACCGGTCAGGTCGTGAGAATCTATTAAGAAGTTTTCTTCATTGTACTGCGTATAGGTCTGGTTTCCTATTTTCCAGGTATACGCTTTGCTGCTGTTCTTTTTGCTGTCTTTGCTGGAAGCCGTCACCTTTCCGTCTTTTAAGCCCATGGTGTTGATCTTGTACAGATCGTCCGGCAGCTTCGCGCTGTTTCCTTTTTTGATCTCCAGATTCAGTTTTGCATCGTTCGCTGCGATTGTAAAATCCGTAGGGAACTGCGCTGTCCCAAGCTGTACCAGAGGCCAGGTCTTTTCGTAAAGTTTCTTGGTGAAATCCACTTTCCCGCCGCCCAGCTGCGCATAGAAACTGATGACCAGGTATACCCCCATCTCAAAGAGAAGCGAACCCTGTATAGAAGTGGAACCTCCCTTCCCTTTCATCCAGGTATATGAGATGAACAGGAAACCGTAAATTTCCATGTAAACACCCACTTCACCCTGGATGCCAACGGAAGCAAACTCTGTGGAAAGGAAACCCACCCGGGCATCCAGCAGGATGCCCGCCCGGATTCCCAGCATACCGAAGGCATAAAAATTCACAGTAAAAGTATCCGTTTCTATATCAGACTCCGTGGAAGAACAGCTCTTGTCTGAAGCCCGAATGGTGAAATCATACCGTTTTGCCTTTGCAAAACTGAGACCGAAGCCCAGCATGGCGTTGACCTTTACGGATACCACAATATCACCCCAAAGGCTCAGCTCGATCAGCTGCAGGGGATCCGGTCGGAAAGAGGCCTTGAAAATATTCTGTTTTACCAGGTAGATATAATCCGCTTTATTCTTCAGGAAAGCGGAATATTTCTCCGGCAGGGTACCTGTAGCCGTACCGCTGGTCTTTGACGTATCCTCCTTTTTCCCTTTCGCCTTCTCTGCCAGACTGCCGAGTTTTTCCAGGCCTTTCGTGATCAGGTCAGCATTGTTACCAAGGTTCAGATCTTTCGTGGCGTCCGAAATCAGATCCCCCCAGGGTGAATCCTTATTGACCGATTCCGAAGTGGAAGTAACCGTTGCCGTAAAGCCCAGGCCGGTATAAGTACCTACCTTCAGGGTCAGGGTCACGACAATGTCAGCCGGTAATTTTAAGGTCAGGTACCGTTTTTTTCCGAACCATTTTCCAATATATACTTTCTTTTCCACCATAGCGAGCTTTGCACCGGCGCTTACACCCAGCAGCACCTCCTGCTCGCCCTGTACCTTTCCCTTGATCACCAGCTGGTTCTGGCGGCCGCCGACCTGATTGAGGTTTACGGTTATGGTAAATCCCACGGTAATGACCGCCCGCATGCCTTTCCCCTGGTTCTTAAAATGAGCCAGGGTGGTGCTGAGCGTAAATGTCGGTTTGTCCGGTTTGATGGTCACCGTTCCGCCGTCCGCCAGTTTCTGTACTTCTTCCAGTGAAAGTTCTTCACCATTCTCGGTAAGGAATACCGCCTTATCCAGCGCATCCGCCACTTCCCTGTCATCCAGGTTCAGTTCATCCCCCATGACCAGGGCAGCCATATAGGCGCCGGCTGTTTCTGCAAATCCGCTTTCGGCAATCTGGCGTTCCGCTTCTTCCCGGATACGTGCAAGTTCTTCCTCGTCCACAGGAACATCCAGATCCTGTCCGGCCAGATACATACCGGCCGCCTGCATCATTTCTTCCTCTGTGGACAAAGCATAAAACACTATCAGGGATCCTTCGGATTCCTGAATCTCCGTAACGCGGCCATAGCCTGTAATTCCGGCTTCGGAATCCTCTTCCCCGTTCATATCATAAAAGCTTACGAAATCACCGGGTTCCAGTACAGTATCTGCATTCAGCCCGATTTCTTCATATAACGGATCCGAAAAGTCCAGCCAGGATGCCTCCACCACAATCCGGCCATCTTCAAAGGAGCCGTCATCCGGAAGAGGGATATTATCAGGGATAAAGACGACATCCGCTATCTCCGGGGTAACATACCGGTAAGAACCGTTCCCCAGTTCTTCCGTTATCTTAAAATACGCCACCTCGCCATCTACTGTATAATCTTCGCGCAGAGTGCCGTTGTATACCGCAGCAACAGAACCGGCTTTCAGGACCGCCTCCCCGCCATAAACCAGGACGCCGTCCTCTTCTGCCATCTCTGCCGTGGCATTGCCGTCTTCATCCAGGGCCATTTTCAGCATTCCGCTCCCCAGGTCTACACCGGCCACTTCTTTTGCCGGAAGGAACAGTACGCCGTCTTTGACCTGCATATCAAAATGCTCTTCCTGATACACAGAAAAATTATAGAAGACGATTTTTTCGTCTGCGATTTCATCCCCGTCCAGGAAACGCAGAGAAGCTGAATCCAGGATCTCCACCTGGTACAGGAAACTCTCCTGCCACAGGCCGTTCTCTTCTCCCGAAGTCAGGCGGTAATATACCGGCTCTGCGGGAATCGCCTCTTCCCACAAACCCAGTTCTTCCTTGACACGAAGGACACCGTCCGACGTAAGCCCCATATCCTCCAGAAGCCAGCGTTCCAGACTGTCACCTTCCGCAAGACCCAGCGCTTTTACCAGGTCCTCCTGAACAGCTTCCTCACGTTTGATTCCTTCCGCCGAAAGCACGCCGAAAGCTTCCTCCAGTTTCGTCCGGACAGTTTCTTCTTCCGCAGTGAGCGGAGTATCCTCTGTCAGTTCGTCGTCTGAAGGAAGCATATATACTGTATCCGGGTCTTCCGGCAGTGCCGGAGACTCATTCTCTGCAGATGTTTCCACGTCTTCGGAATCCGTAATTTCTGCTTCTCCCGTTTTCGCAGCAATGGCGTTTTCCTCATCCGGAAGTTCTTCTATAACATCCCCTTCCAGTTCCTCCGGCGCATA
>CACZQT010000133.1 GCA_902783295.1 uncultured Lachnospiraceae bacterium | reverse complement strand
TTCCATCGATTTCTCCTTCCCATCTGGCCAAACTCCGGTTTATCCTCTTTTCAGTATAGCTGAAACATCACTTCTGCACAATACATTCCGGACAGACAGGTCTGTAAATTCAAAGATCATTTTTTACACAAAAAGTAATTGTCCGTATACTCCATTCAATGTATTGAAAAAACAAAAAACGGAAGAAAACAAAACGCACAAAATATTGACAACGAAAAAGCGCAGTGCTAAAATGATAAAAAATTAGTAACAAGTATTCTATTTGTTACAAAAATAAGCCCTCTCTCATCCCAAATATGAGAGAAAAGCATCAAAGGAGGATCTATTATGAAGAAAATGTTCACTGTTCTGATGGCCGGGCTGCTGGCTGCTTCCATGGCGGTTCCTGTACATGCTGCCGAGCAGATCAAAGTCTGGGTGGCCGATGCTGCCGTAAGCTTCACGCAGGAGCAGATCGAAGCCTTCAAAGAAGCCAATCCGGATTTCGCAGGTTATGAATACCTGGTAGAACCCGTAGGCGAAGGCGATGCCGCCGGCAACATGATCACCGACGTAAAGGCCGGTGCGGATGTTTTCGTATTTGCGCAGGACCAGATCGCCCGTCTCGTAACCGCCGGCGCTCTGATTGACGTGGCTCCGGAAAACGCGGAAGTTATCATTGCCGAGAATGATGCCGGTGCTGTAGGCGCTGCCACCGTTGGCGACACCCTGTATGCTTACCCGCTGACGTCTGACAACGGCTACTTCCTGTACTATGACAAGAGCGTTGTCACGGATCCCACTTCCCTGGAGCAGGTCGTAGCGGACTGCGAAGCTGCAGGCAAGAACTTCTACTTTGAAATCAACAGCGGCTGGTACCAGACAGCATTCTTCTTTGGTACCGGCGCAGAACTGACCTATGATACCGACAACGACGGCAACTTCACTGCCTGCAATATCACTTATGCAAGCGATGCCGGTTTGGTAGCTCTGAAGGAAATGATCGAACTGGAAGCTTCTCCTGCTTTCAAGAACGGCTCTTCCATCGGCAACGGCACCAACATTGGCGCTATCGTGGACGGCACCTGGGATTCCACAGCAGCTCAGGAACTGTTCGGCGACAACTACGCCTGCGCGAAGCTGCCCACCTTCACCGGCAGTGACGGCAACACCTATCAGCTGAGCGGCTTCGGCGGCTTCAAGCTTCTGGATGTAAAACCTCAGGAAAACGAAGACAAGCTGGCAGCCTGCGATGCTCTGGCAGCCTTCCTTTCCAGCGGCGAAGTGCAGTTGGCCCGTTTCGAGGCAGTTGGCTGGGGTCCTTCCAACCTGGAAGCTCAGGCAAGCGATGCTGTTACCTCCAACCCTGCTCTGGCAGCCCTGGCTGATCAGCTGCAGTACACCATCCCTCAGGGACAGTACCCCGGCAACTACTGGAGTCTGGCTACTTCCCTGGGTGACTCCATCCTCAGCGGCGAGCTGACTCCCGAAACCTCCGATGAAGATCTGATGGCTACCCTGACGACCTTCGCAGATACCTGCATCTCCTATGCACAGTAAATCTGTGATCTTCATTTTCTGCAAGTGAACAACACTTAAGGAAAAGGCCGGCAAAGCGGTGTCAGCTTCGCCGGCCTCTTTTCATCGGGGCGTGGAAAAACCGTCTGATTCATAAGTTCCCTCGCCCTGCGGCCGCGGCAGAGAATCCGTTTTCCATTCTCTGTCCTTTTTTCAAAAGGAGATGACGCATGAACAAACTGCTGGCCAATATCAAGGATATTGGAACCACCTTTAAGGAGGGGGACTGGAAGACCAGGCTCTCCTTCCTGATTTTTGGTTTCGGGCCCCTGATGCGCGGACAGATCGTCATCGGGGCAGCCCTCCTGCTTTGTGAAGTCCTGTTCTTCCTGTTTATGTTCGGCTTCGGCTGGGAGTACTTAAGCAAGTTTTCCACCCTGGGCACCGTAGCCACGCACAAGGAAGGCCGTGTCACCGTATACGGAGACAACAGTTTCCTGATCCTGCTTTTCGGCCTGCTGGCCATCATCGCCGTAGTTCTGCTGCTTGTAATCTGGCGGCTGAATGTAGCGGAAAACCAGCGGGAAGAAAAAATGCTGAGAGAGGGAAAAGCCCTCCGGACCAATAAAGCCGTCCTGGGATCCCTTCTGGATTCCAACTTTGACAAAACCCTGCTGGCCCTGCCGTGCATCGGTATTTTCGTATTCACGGTACTTCCGATCATCTTCATGATCTGTGTCGCCTTTACCAACTACGACGCAAACCATCAGGCACCGTCGAACCTGTTTACCTGGGTCGGCCTGGAAAACTTCCGGAACCTGACCTCCTTCGGTACGAACGGCTTCGGCCCGACCTTCCTGTCGGTCCTGTTCTGGACCCTGATCTGGGCTTTCTTTGCCACCTTCCTGGATTACTTCCTGGGCATGGCGGTAGCCATTCTGATCAACAAAAAAGGCATCCGTTTTAAGAAGCTGTGGCGTACCATCCTGGTCGTTACCATCGCTGTTCCCCAGTTCGTCTCCCTGCTGTACATCTCCAAGATGTTCGCCGCCGACGGACTGATCAACGGGTATCTGCTCAAATGGGGATGGATCAAGGAAGCCATTCCTTTCTGGACTGATCCCATCCTGGCCAGAATCACAATTCTGGTAATCAATATCTGGATCGGTATCCCCTACATGATGCTGATCGCCACCGGCCTGCTGATGAACATCCCCGCAGACCTGTACGAAAGCGCCAGTATCGACGGGGCCAGCGGCTTCCAGATGTTCCGGCATATTACACTTCCTTACATGCTCTTCGTCACCGGGCCTTTCCTGCTGACGCAGTTTACCGGAAACCTGAACAACTTCAACGTAATCTTCCTGCTGAACAGAGGCCGGCCGCAGTCCATGAACCTGGCCGGCAACGCCGGAAGCACCGACCTGCTTGTTACCTGGCTGTACAAAATGACGATCAACGACACCAATTACCGCATGGCAGCTGTCATCGGCATCATGGTATTCCTGGTCACCGCGGTCATCTCCCTGGTGGTGTACAACATGCTGCCGTCTGTCAAGGATGAAGGGGGGTTCCAGTAATGAACAAACAGGCTTCTATGAAGAAAAAAGCGCTGATCGGAAATACGATTACGTATATCATTCTGATCCTGATCAGCATCGTCTGGCTGTTCCCGTTCGTCGGCCTCCTGCTGCAGAGCTTCCGTTCCTTCGATCCGAAAGTGGAATACGGCGGCATGGTAGACTACCTGGTTCCGAAGACGTTCTCTCTGGACAACTACAAGTTCCTGTTCTCCGGGGAAACCAACTTCCTGCGCTGGTACGGTAACACCCTGATCATCGCGCTCTGTGTAGCTGTCCTCCAGACTTTAATTGTTCTCTGCGTCGCCTATGCCCTGTCCCGCATGCGTTTCAAGGGCAGGACGCTGCTGATGCGTTTCTGGCTGATCCTGGGAATGTTCCCCGGATTCCTGACCATGATCTGCCTGTATTTCCTGCTGAAGCAGTTCGGACTGACCCAGGCAGGTGCCGTTCCCGGCTTGATTCTGGTTTCGGTCGCCAGTTCCGGTATGGGCTATTATGTCTGCAAGGGGTATTTTGATACCATCCCTCTTGCACTGGATGAAGCCGCCCGGATCGACGGAGCCAACCGGGCCACGATCTTCTTCATCATGACGATCCCGATGGCGAAGCCGATCATTATCTACACCGCCCTGGTAGCCTTCATGGCTCCCTGGTGCGATTACATCTTCGCTTCCTACATCGCTTTCGGTTATGATAAGAGCTACAACGTAGCCGTCGCGATGACGCGCTGGGTATGGACCAATGACTATCAGGGATACTTCACCCGGTTCTGCGCCGGCGGCATACTGATCGGTGTGCCGGTAACCCTGCTGTTCATGTTCCTGCAGAAGTACTACGTAGAAGGCGTCACCGGAGGCGCGGTCAAAGGATGATTTAATAGTTTTTCGCCGTTGGCGATTCCGCCACGCGGAAAGGAGCCCGAAGGATGAACATTTTCATCCTCCGGACTCCTTTTTTTCGAGGGAGTTTTCCCTCGAGCTCGGCTTTATGCGAGGGGGGAAGCCGCTCAGAGTTGCGAGGGCCGCTCTGTCTACACTCCGTTTCGGTCGGCGCAAAACAGGTGCCCCCCGGGCACCTTGCGCCCCCTCGCGCTCCCCCCTCAGGGCCACGCTTCTGTAATAAGACTCACCTCGTAGAGGGAGCAGCATCATCACAGGTGATGGCAAAGAAAGTCTATGGGCTGCAGCGTTTCGGTCGGCGCAAAACAGGTGCCCCCCGGGTTTATTGCGCCGCCTTGCGCTTCCCCCTCAGGGCTACGCTTAAAACAGATACCCTCCAGGCTTTTTTGGGGATTGTGCTTTTTATTTGTTGTAAATGATAAGGAGGTTCGCCTGGCGCGTGCCAGAGGGACCTCCCTGAAGTGTTTTATGCTTTTGCGTACTGGTGGATGATTCCGAGGACGACTTCTACCATGAAGTCCATTCCTTCTGCGGTGATGTGCTCGTAGGGGCCGTGGAAGGCGTAGCCGCCGGTGCCCAGATTCGGGCAGGGCAGGCCGCGGAAGGAAAGATTGGATCCGTCTGTACCGCCGCGGATGGGTGAAATCACCGGTTCTTTGCCCAGGCTGCGGATGGCTGCCTTTGCATTCTCGACCAGGTGCATGCAGGGCCGGATTTTCTCCACCATGTTCCTGTACTGCTGCCGGATGGAAAGCTTTACTGTGCCGGCGCCGTACTTTTCATTCATGAGTTTTTCAATCAGCCGAAGCATTTCCAGGCGGGCTTCAAAGTGTGTTTCGCTGTGATCCCGCACGATATATGTAATTTTCGCGCTTTCCACATTCCCGTTCATGCCCGTCAGATGGAAGAAGCCTTCATAGGCTTCTGTGTGCCTCGGGGTTTCCAGGGAAGGAAGCATGGC
>CACZQT010000132.1 GCA_902783295.1 uncultured Lachnospiraceae bacterium | reverse complement strand
GAATGCATCCCTCCGGCCGTACCTTCCAGCACCTTCGCCACACCGAAGTCTCCGAGCTTGTAATTCCCGTCATGGATAAATACATTGTCCAGGGAAACGTCCCGATGGACAATATTCTTCTTTCTGCAGATCCCCAGAGCAGTGCATACATCCGCGCCCAGTTTCCGGATTTCGTTTTCGTCGAACGCGTCCGGGTTGATCTTTTGAAGGTACTCCATCCGGATCAGGATATACCATACATTCCGGTCCGGAACCTTATACACTTTATAATCGAAAATGTTTACAATATTTGTATTTCCGCCGAGTTCCTCCATCGCGCGGATTTCCTTCAGCGAATCGTCCACTGCTTCCTGGAAACAGGCCCTCGCCTGCCCGGCCGTTTTTCCCTCCGCCAGCATCCGGTCCCAGTCACTGTCATCCTGGGGAATCCGTATGATTTTGATGGCGGAATCCTTTTCGCCGGATATCTTTTCCCTGCGGGAAGCGCGAAAAACGGTCGCGAATGCGCCGCTGCCCAGTTTTTCGATGATTTCCCAGTCCGGCCATGCGAGGCGGACGATTTCCGTAAATTCCTTCTGCGATTCAGATAACATGGCAGGTTCTTCTCCCGGCGGTTTTTCTTCGGTTTTGCGGAATAATTTCCCGGTTCTGCTGTCTGTTTTATGATATTCAGCTTCCTGGGATCCGTCAATCCCTCACCGCGGTACCACTTGAACGTCGGTTATTCGTTTTTCCGGATCCGGACCAGGAAAAAGGTGATATTGTCCGGCCCTCCGGCGTCCAGGGCGCTGCGAAGCAGTCCTCTGCCTGCTTTTTCAATGGTTGTGTTCCGGACAATGCCCGTTATTTTTTCCTCCGGAACCACATCGGAAAGGCCGTCGGAACAGATCAGGTACACATCCCCGTCCACGGCGCCGTAACGCTCCGTATGGGGCTGAATAGCCATTTCGCTTTCCGGGATTCCCAGGTGCTGAAGCAGATAATGCTTTCGCTGTCCGGCCGCCGGAAAAACGTCCGCTTCCGAAAGCAGCTCGGGTATATTGTTCCGGATGCGGTAGATCCGGCTGTCCCCGATATCGCAGCGGACGATGCCCGCAGAGTCAAAAAGCAGCATGGCTGCCGTTGTCCCGCAGGATTTCAGCCGGTGCCTCTGCGCGTACTGGGCAATACGCCGGTTGCTTTCCAGGCAGCCTTCCGTCAGTGATGTCTCGCCCCGCTGAAGATTCCAGTTGTGAAAAGTATCCGCGGCAATCCAGGATGCCATTTCACCGCGTGCCTCTCCGCTCATCCCGTCAAAAACGGCGAGAAGAAAGGGAGCTTCCGGTAAAAAGCTTTTCAGAGCCGGTGCTGTGATGCTTTCGTGATCCGGCGGAAGGTAATCCTGTCCGCAGACAAAATTGTCCTGGTTTGTTTTGCGGATTTTGCCCCGGTGGCAGGCAAAAAAGAAGTCCAGGTTATAAAGCAAAGCGGCTCCCTCCTTTCCATACTTTCTGCCATTACCATCATAGGGAAAAGAGTTTCGCCGCTGTAATCCGTTTTTTACTCTGTTTCAAAGGACAGCTCCCATACGTCCGAAAAGGAGCCCAGGGGATCGTCCGTCAGCATGCACATCAGGACAAAGCTTTCATACGGATTCGCTGCGTACAGGGGCGTCATATCGCTGTCCTTCAGGTACCGGTTGGCTTTGCTGACAAACAGGCTGTACCGTTCCCGCGTGCTTTCGTGCGCCTCCGCTTCCCGGGCCGTCACAAAAAAACAGAGCGTAATGATATCAAACCGGTTGATCATTCCCCTGCCGTCCAGGATCTCGGATATATGCTGCCGGTTCAGCCGTTTTCCGGCAAAATGGATATTCAGCAGAGATTCCTTCATGGGAATCAGGTTCCCGTTCCGGTCTTTCGGAACAGCCGAATACAAAATGTTCTCCAGATCCGCTGCCGTCATGTCTTCTGCCCTGTATACGCGGTATGCTTCCCGTTCCTTCTGAACCATCCTTTTTTTCTGGAAGTCATAGTACCGGTCATTCCTGGAGATTTCCTCCGACAGTCTGACCGCTCTTATTTCGGCATCCTCCCGTTCCATCTCCGTCTTCATATCAGCGGCAGCGGAACATACCTGCCTGTAAAGGATGTCAAACTGCCTTCTGGCTGCGACGCTCTGCCGCCCGGAAGCGTTTACCAGGCTGAGTCGGGAGAGATAATCTGTCAGCTGCTTTTCCGTCCGTATGCTTTCCATCTCCATCCGAACCCGGACCGTACTGTCCAGATTCAGCAGCATTTCCTCTTCTACCTTCGGTTCGCCCGAAAAAAACCTGCTCCGGAGTTTTTCGAACGATGCGTAGGGAAGCCGGTTCCGGTAGCAGTACCAGCAGATAACTTCAAACGGATCTTTCGGATCGATCCGGGATTCCTTTAGCGCTTTTGTCAGGAACTCATTCACGTCCTCCGGCGGCATTTCCAGTGCAAAGCCCAGCAAAAAGACGACGTTCCGGTTCACGACGCGCTGCGTCAGCCAGTTCTTCGCCAGGGCCCGGATTTTTGCGGTCGTGGGTGAAAAGGACGGAGGTACTTCGTTCTTTTTGAACGCTTCGCAGAGTATTTCAAGCTCGTCGGCGGTTTCCGCACCGTTCCGTGGATGATGTTCTGCCGTTTTTTTCCGGATATAGCGTTTCAGGTAATCCCCGAAGGAGATCATCCGGATCTCATTCATAAGCGCCTGCAGCATCAGTTCCGGATCCCGGTCCCTGAAATAGGGATCCCGGACCGCTTTCTCGATGGATTTCTTTGCATGCCAGGTAAATTCCAGGCCGGTCAGCTGGCCGTCCGGGGTTTCAGTGTTTTTGTCCATGTTTCTCTCCGTGTGACTGTCTTCAGGCACGTTGCCGTTTTTTCTGTTAGAATACCACATCTCCGGGAAGTT
>CACZQT010000131.1 GCA_902783295.1 uncultured Lachnospiraceae bacterium | reverse complement strand
CTACAGCTGGTCGTATTTCGTATTCTTTCCTTTTGCTTTTTCCACGGGATACTTGGCCTCGTTCTTATCCATTTTGGCGTTGATGATTTCATCCTCATCCAGCCCCAGTTCGTCCAGGAGGTTGCGGCAGTATACCATGACATCCGCCAGTTCTTCCTTCACATGTTCAACGTCGTATTCAGTCTCGCTCCACTGGAAGCATTCCAGCAGCTCGCCGGCTTCTATGGAGATGGACTTGGCCAGATTCCCCGGGGTATGAAACTGCTGCCAGTCCCTGTCCGCCGTAAACCGCCGTATTCTTTCTATAGTTTCCTGTTTCATTTCCTGCTTCCTCTCTTACCGGACTCCACTCCTGCCGGGTTCTTTTTACCGGATTCTCTCTTACCGGATTTCCCGCTCTTCATCGATGATCTCTGCGTCTGTGTTTTCTTCCACAAACAGGGAGATTTCATCCATCAGACTGTCCGCCATTGCGTTGTGCGGGACAATGGCTGCCACACCGATCACAATGATCTGATGGACATCCTGTTCATCCACCTCCGCCGCAGAAACGTGGAACCGGTTCTGCAGCTTTGCGATGAGGCTCTTCACGATCATTCTTTTTTCTTTCAGGCTGTGCACCCAGGGGGCACGCAGCCGGAAGACCATGGCTGCTATTTTCATCATGTATTCTTTCACTCTCAGGGCTTTTGAGCGACAATCAGATACCTGTGGATCGTTCCTTCCACATAGCCTTTTTCTTCTACGATTTCCTGCATTTTCAGCAGTCTTTCGAAACAGTGGTCCACGGAAAATCCGGGAAATTCCCACTCGATAATACGCGCAAACCAGACGAACGCGCCGATGTCGTAAAAACGGATCGGGCCGAACATTTCATCCGCCTGCAAAATCCGGAAACCCGCATTTTCAAAGGCCTCCCTCTGCTCTGCCAGATTCTGATGGGGAAAAGGCATTTCCACATCCGGAAGAACCATCTTCACAAGATCCCGGTCATTCTCTTCGCCCACCTGCTGTGTGATGAAAACCCCGCCCGGCTTCAGCAGCCGCCGGATTTCCACCGGGTCAAAATCCCCATGCCGGTTGATGATTCTGTCAAACGACTGGTCGGGGAACGGAATTTCCGAGGCGTTGCTGCACTCGCGCAGGTCAATCCCCAGCGGCGCCAGAACCTCCCGGCACAGCTTTACGTTCGGCGGATATCCTTCCGTCGCGGCTGTGTTGGCGTAAGGATGACGGAGCGACAGAAGAAACTCGCCCCCGCCTGTATCATAATCAAGAAGCTTCATATCCTCTTTCAGGGACTCGCGCACAATGGCGTCGTAATCCCACGGAAGTTCCTCTTCTTCTGCATAGCGCCTTTCAAGATGGGAAAAGTCCCAGCCATGGATGTGGGCTATTGCTTCTTCCTGTTTCCAGGCTTTCTTCAACTCATACAGATCCATATTCTGTATTCCTTTTCTGCCCTTCTCAAAAACGCCAGCCTGAAAGTGAGCCGCTCCTTCTTTTAAGCCTTTTTCAGAGCTATGCTTAAGCTGAGAGGGATCCCCCTCGGCCCTCTGACCGCAAAAATCCCGTACTCATTATTCAGAACATCAAATGTAAACAAAGCCGGGTCGAAGCGCTTCTTCAGCCGGATCTTCATCAAGGCCTTGATCGTCAGCTCTTCCCTGTGAAAACTGTAGGGGATATCCGTCTCCTCCACTTCGCACTGGTAGAGGATCGCGGATACCGGCACTGCCACGTACATGAAAACCGTATCTCCCTTTTTGATCCCGTTCCCCTGCTTCCAGTTGATGACATCCTTGTCGTCAAATGCATGGATGATATCAAAGTATTTCGGATTCGCCGGAATAATCCACTCTTTGGGGGGTCGTTCCTTCTTTATCGTCTGCACGGAAGCCGTAGCCAGGTAGCCGGTGTCTATGATCCGGCAGATTTCCGGGAAGGGGATGGTGCCGTCCAGAAGGACCGAGATCCAGCAGCCCCGGTTCATATGATATCCCCGGTAATAACCCGGCTGCTGAATCAGGATATCCGCCAGCATGGGTTCAGCCAGCTTCACATTCAGGATGTCTGCGATCCCTTCCCCGTCCGGTTCCAGGCGGTTTCTTTGTACAGTCATAACGACGCCGAACCACTTTTCGTTGTCCTGATGCCGGAAGACGGCGTAGTCCGGGTACCTGCGCCACAGGTATTCCGGTTCCGCACCGTATCTCTCTTTCACATATTCAAAAACCTGATCCCTGTAAGACATGGCTTTTTCATCCTTTCCCCCACCGGGAACAGAGTCCATCGTTCCGGGTATGAACGGATACCCCGCTTCCTTCAGTACATTTACCGCCTTTGCAAAATCAGCCTCTTTTGTCAGCACATAGTCCGTATTGAATGTGGAGACGGCAAATATCCCGATCCGGTTTTCCGCCAGTACTTTTGTGATTCCCGCCAGAATACCGATCAGAGAAAAATCCAGTTCCCCGCAGATCCGGAAAGCTCTCCATCCATCGTCCCGGGCGATTGTATGATCTGGTACCAGATCAGCCGGGCAGACCAGGGATTTTTCCTCATCCGTTCTTCCGGTGAAAACAAACGGCTGGTCAATATCAATCCCGGAATAATCCGCCACCTTGCAGACAGAAAGCGGCATGTCTATCTGCTCCAGGGTAAGTTTCTTTGCATCAAAGGCTCCCTTTTCATCCATCTCTATCGCTCCTCTATCCACGAAAAGAACTTATCCAGTCCCTTATTTTCTTCTCTGGTTTCCAGAAACATCCCTGCCGTATACCACGAATGTGTATTCTTCGGATCCGTTATGCTGTACAGTTCACAGGCGTTGCCCAGCTCTTTTGCCCGCCCGGCAAAGTCTTCCGCGCAGGCATACTCAATCAGCCCGTCATGCCTGCTCTGCATCAGCAGCATGGGAATGCGGCTTATCCCCATGAGTGCCACCGGCTCTCCGTTCCGCCTGTCATAGCCTTTCTGAAAAAGCTGATCCAGCAGCAGGCGGAGTGTAAGGCCCTGATCCTTCCGGAAACTGTAGGGTCCTCCGGAACCGATAAATCCTATGATATTGGAGACATCCACCTTGTATTTTTCCTGAGCCTTCCGGCAGTAGCACATGATAGATGTCAGATGCGCTCCGGCAGACGGTCCTGCCACAATGATCTTCGACACATCCGTCCCGTTCTTTTTCATCCAGCGGACGGCGGCATTATACGCTTCACAAACGTCCTGAATCTGGCAGGGATATTTGTATTTCGGAGACAGTCTGTAGCCCAGTGAGACAAAGCGGTATCCCTGATCACAGACACACTGACCCACAAAATCAAAGAACAAGGGG
>CACZQT010000130.1 GCA_902783295.1 uncultured Lachnospiraceae bacterium | reverse complement strand
TTGACGAGTGCTAACAGAAGTGGTATAACGTAGTCAGAACAAAGGAAGAGAGAAGACCAGAGCGAACCAATGAAAACGGTTCCGCCGGTCTCAACCCTCCGCTCCTTGTCCATAAAAAAAGAACCGCTTCAGAAAAAAGGAAGCGGAAATGACTAAGGAGGAATGACTTATGTTGATGCCCAGTATTTTTGGTGAGAGTTTATTGGATGATTGGTTCGGTACTCCGGAACGTGTATTCTGGCCGGATACGAGAGATCTGGACAGGGCTGAAAGAAAGCTGTATGGCCACAACGCCAGCCGCATGATGAAGACGGATGTACATGAGCATGAAGACCACTATGAAGTGGATATGGATCTGCCCGGATTCAAGAAAGAAGAAATCAAGCTGGAACTGGAAAAGGGTTACCTGACAGTTGCCGCAGAGAAAGAGCATGTAAACGAGCAGGAAAACAAAGGCAAGGCCATCCGGAAGGAGCGCTATACCGGTTCTATGCAGAGAACCTTCTACGTAGGCGAAGGCCTTACGGAAGAGGATATCAAAGCCAAGTTTGAACACGGCGTACTGAGCCTGATCGTTCCCAAGCAGGAAAAAGTGAAGATTCCTGAAAAGAAAACCATTATGATTGAAGGCTGACAGCCGAAACCCCCGAAAGGGGAGATGAAGCGATATGCAAGGTGAAAAAAGGGTCCCGGCGCGGAAGCGCCGGGACCCTTTCCCATTATGTCAATTCAAGATCGCCTCGGTGATCTTGACCGCGACGCGCGCGGTGTGAAGCACCTTCCGCTGCGCGCGTATGCGATCCGCCGGAGGCATAATCAGGAGGAGATTTCCCCCTCCTCCTGATTATATTTCTACAGTCCCTGCCTTCCGCAGCGCTTCCTGCAGGGCGGGGATATTTACATCTGCGGCTTTGCAGCCGTCCTTTACAACCATGGCAGCAGCCGTACCTGCTGCTGTGGCAATGCTCATGAGAGGTCCCATGGTGCGGAAGGCCCCGAAAGCTTCGTCGTCCGTATCAACTCCTTTGCCGCAGGCCAGCACATGCTCCAGATTTTTCGGAACCATACTGCGGTAAGGCAGTTTGTAGATCCCGTTTCCCTCAATCGCTTTAAAGCTGACAGCAGAACTGTTTCCTGTATTGATATGGCGGTCTACAGGATAAACGCCTACGGCCACCGCGTCCGGAAAATCCCGGCAGGTGACGACATCGTCCCCGGTCAGCTCATAAAGGCAGACAGCTTTCCGGCGGTCCCTGACGCCCAGAGCCGGGGCGATGCCGCTCAGGTAAGCGTTCTCGCATCCGGGAACATTCTTCACCAGGAAGGGGACGATTTCTTTGATCTGATGACGCAGCACCCGGTAGCTGGCGGACACCTGCAGCAGGGACTCATGGTTCACCCGCAGGGAGCGGGTGCAGTTTACGGCAATGTCCCGGGTACCCGGAATCCGCAGCATGGCCAGGATATGCGCCGGGAGCACGCCGGCGTCCTGCCCTCTTCGGATGATTTCCTGAAGTTCAGGGGTAGAAAGTGCCAGGAATTGTTCCATGTTCACGCCGCCAAGACGGAACATGGTGGTAACTGCCTGCAGATTGTCCGGTTTTGTGGTTACAGTTTCTCCTCCCAGATGATAAATGCATTCGGAATTGCCCGTGCAGTCGATCAGGAAGCTCCCGGAGAGAGTGAGTGTTTCGTAAGCGTTGGCGATGGTCAGTTCTATGCCCTCTGCTGTTTTCCGTGCAGAATGAATCTGGCAGCTCAGCAGAACCTGTACACCGGCATCCCCGGTCATGTCATCCATCACAATTTTCATATATTCCGCATTATAGCGGACACGGTCGACCAGCACTTTGGGATTGGAGGTCATGGGAACTTCCAGTTCCGGCAGGGCAGCGCCAAGCTCCATCAGCCGTGAAACAAGTTCCCGGCCGATTTCCGGCAGCATATTTCTGCCGTGGAGCGAGGTCCCGTTCATTTCTCCCAACATCCCGGAAGTGGCACAGCCGCCCAGGCAGCTGGCTTTCTCGACCAGAACCACATTTAACCCCTGCCTGGCTGCGGCAATGGCGCTGACTACGCCGGAAATACCGCCGCCGGCTACGATGATATCATAATGTGAAAGCTGTGTCTGAACCATGGAGACCTCCTTGCAGGCCGGGATGAACAGCAGACCGAAGAGCTTCCGGCAGTTACGTAATTAAGATATAAGACAGAAAACGGCAAAATACAATTCAGAATCCAGAAGAATGTATTCCGATATGGAATCGTAAAAGCGAATGTGCTATAGTGAAAAACAGAGAGCCGACATTGCCGGTGAGAATACCCGGACGGATTACATGGCAGTTTCTCCGTGAAAATCTGCATGAATTACCGGGGCAATTACAGCAAAAGAAGTTATCGGAATACGAGGGACGTTATGGATCTGATCAAACTGGAATGTTTCTGCACGGTTGTGCGGACGCAGAATTATTATACAGCAGCCGAGGAGCTGAACATGACCCAGTCCTCTGTTTCCAAGCATATCCTGCAGATGGAAAAAGAACTGGGCGTGCAGCTGCTGAACCGGAATACAAACCACACCCGGCGTGTCACGCTCACACCGGCGGGAGAGGAGATTTACCGGGACGCCGGCAGGATTCTGGAAACCTGGCGGGACATTCAGGAAAAACTGGCAGCCTGGAGGAAAGAGAGCCGCATCCAGATCGGCTGTGTAAACCATCTGCAGAAAGTCGGCGGTATGGCTCCGATCATTTCTTTTATGAAAGAGTACCCGGATATTCCCCTGGCCATGGAGGAAAACGGTACCAACGAACTGCTGGCGCAGCTTCAGAAAAAGGAAATTGACATTGCGATTATCGCGCATATTTACGGGGATTTCTCGCCGGAAGGAAACCTGCAGAACTTCCCGGTAAAAGGGTTCCGGCGTCTCTGCATGGCAAGGGATGATTACAGTCTGGCCGTCAACAAGGAGCACCCTCTGGCCGCCTACAAACAGGCGGACTGGAAGGACCTGGAGGGGGAGAAGCTGATCATTCTGGATAAAAGTTTCAGCTCCAATCACATTATCCGGGAAGCGCTGGCGTTCTACCACTGCCCGGTGGAAATCGCCTTTGAGACCAACGGCGTAGACAACATCTGGGGGATGATTCTGGAAAACTACGGCGTATCTCTGCTGTCTCATAAGGTAATCCGGCAGATGCAGGGTGTGGTTCCCGTGCGTATGAAGTCACCGATCCACCGGGATACGGTGATGCTGGTACCGGAAAAGACGACGGCTGCGGTGAGAAAATTCGCGGACTTCGTAGAGGGGCTTCTGTAAGCCTTTTCCCGGCGGTTCTTCAGGAAAAG
>CACZQT010000129.1 GCA_902783295.1 uncultured Lachnospiraceae bacterium | reverse complement strand
TAGGGGCGACCTTCATCTTGCCGGACAGGTCGGGCATATAGTCGGTGAAGCGGTTCAGATACCAGAAAGGCATGCTGACGGAGGCACATTCGCCGGCGCCCATCCAGCCGTAGTATTCTTCTGCGTGATGGTTGCCGCCCGGGCAGGCCACCGCCGTGCCGTCATCCAGCATATCCTTCATGAACTGCAGCGTGTCGATGACGACCTGCTCGCCCATGCGGACCTGGTTGTCAGGTGTCAGCCAGTCGCCGCCGTGCTGGTTTACCAGCGGATAGATGCTCCAGCAGTCCTTGGATTCCCATGTGCACATGGGCTTCCCGGTCTTCTCAAGAACAATCTTGCCGGCTTCATGATAGTCGTCCCAGGTCTTGATTTCTTTGTAATCAACGCCGGCTTCTTCCAGAATCTCGGTGTTGTAGAACATAACGCAGGCGCCGATATGATGGTCGATACCATAGTACTTGCCGTCTACAGCGTAGTTGTTGAAACGGCTCATTACCAGATGATCCTGCATCGGCTCTACGATGTCGTTCAGATCCGCCAGCTGGATGTCACCCTTCAGATAGTTTGCGAACATGTTGATTTCGATATCCACAATATCCGGGGCGCCTTCACCGGTCTGAAGAGCGATGGTCAGTTTGTTGTGCATATCCTCGTAAGGATATACCTGCATATCAATTTCCAGCTGCGGGTTGTCGGGATTCGCATTCCATTTTTCCAGCATCTCTTTATAGAGCTGGGTGTGCAGTTCCTGGAATGTCCAGAGAGTCAGTTTAATGGGTTCATCCGCCGCGGCGCGTGCGGGAACAGCAGGCATGAGCATGCATGCTGCCAGTAAAAGTGCCAGGACCTTTTTCATTTGTTTCCTCCTTCCCGGATAGTAACAGATAGCAGATTTTTCCTGAATAGTTTCAGGAAAGGATGGACATTTTGTCCATCTGATGCTATGTTAACGTTAATCCTACAAAATGTCAACAGGAAATTTTTATTTTTTCGTTTCTTTTGTAATAATTTCCTTTTGGACGCTTTTACGGCCATGGAACTGCCCGGACCGTTCACTGATGGTTCGACTGTACGATTCGTATGATTAAAAGCCGGAAACGGCTTTTTCTCGAAAGGACTATATGTTATAATCCGGGAATGGAGCAGGGGAGTGGAAAGGAAAAGGAGAAGCCAGATGAGAACGGCACGAGTGACATTGAAAGATATCGCGAAGGAATGCGGCTGCTCTGCCAATACCGTATCCAGAGCGCTGCGGGGAGATTCCCGCCTGGCGGATTCGACCCGGACGCAGATCTGCGAGACCGCCCGCAATATGGGATATGTTCCGAATTACATGGCCACCAGCCTGCGCTCCGGAAAAAGCAGGATGATCGCTGTGATTGTCAACGACCTGCACAACCAGCATTACTGCGACCTGGTGAACCGGATGGATCAGGAGCTGAGGGAAAGAAACTATAACCTGATGATCCTCTGCAAGCAGCTGGATGAATCACTGGCGGAAGTGCTGATTCACAAGGCCATCTCCCTTTCGGTGGACGGAATTCTCTACTTTCCCGGCGTCGGACAGGGCCATTATCTGGAATATATGCGCCTGAATCATATGCCTTTTGTACTGCTGGACCGGCGCGTCAGTGATACAGAAGCGGATACTGTCCGCTGCGATGACGAGCAGGGCGGCTATCTGGCAGGTGCCCATCTGGCAGATCTCGGACACAGAAAATTCCTCTTTCTGTCGGGTGTTGCGCGAAGCAGTTCCCAGATCGACCGCTTAAATGGATTTCTGCGTGCTCTTCGCGACCGGGATATTCCGGAAGAGAATGTGAGAATTGTAGAAGGCGAAGTGGTGGAAGAGGCACTGGAAAAGCACAATACCTGGGAGCTGCTGCAGCCGATGGACTACACCGCGATCGTGTCCTTCCGTGACGAGGTGGCTTACCCGGTCATGATCGACCTCAGAGAACACGGCATCAATATCCCGAAAGACATATCCATTATCAGTTTCGACAACCTGCACAGAGAAAATCCGACAAGGCCGTACCTGACCAGTATTTATACCACGGACAGCAGCATTGCGGATCTCGGCGTAAAAATGCTGCTGGAGCGGATTGAGGATCCCTCGCTTCCGCCCCGGAATGTGATCCTGCCGGTGCAGATTTTCGAGGGAGGGACTACGGGACCGGCCGCCCGGTAAGACAGCCGGAAAGAGGATGGAAAACTGAATACTGTAAAACAGAACCGCGGGGGCAGCCCCGCGGTTCGTCGTGATATCTGCTTAATATATTCTCAGCAGTCTCCATTTCTGATTGTCAGCGCCGTTGAACTGGTAAGTGAGAATATCATTCCCGTCACTGAGTCTGCCGTTGGCGTTGTCTATATAACACCCATTGAATTTAGACCGGATATAATAAGATCCATCCCCGGCCGGAATAAATTTAAACCAGCCGTCTTCGGGGTAAAGGGTCGAATCGATATGGAGCGTGCTGGACGAAATGTGTTTATCGATATCAGGTGCATAGACCTTCACAGCGAAACTGCTGTTGTCAACAAACAATCTGTAATAACCGTTTTTTTGATATCGGATGTAAAATATCTGATTTGGCCCGCCGTTGTCCTGGCAAAGCTGGACGTTATCATTCCGATGGAAGGGATAACCGTTTTCAAAATATACATCCATGACATACTTTGGATTCTGCGCAGATACCAGCTTATAAAGTCCCTCGGCAATGTTTCTGGTGCCGGGTTCTGAAGATCCTTTCATCTGCCAGATCTGATTACTGCCCCCTTCGAAAGGACGTACGCTCACGTTGTTTCCGTTGTTCAGTTTTGAACGGTTGTTGTCCAGATACCAGCCATTCCACTTGCTCCAGATAAATATCTTACTCTTTGACATCCGGGTGATACCCCACAGCTGGTTGTCGCCGCCGTTCCATTCGTACTGGGTTACATTTCCGGTCTGCATGTTGACATCCAGGAAGAGGTCTGATTCGCAGCACTGTATGGCATAAAAACCGTTGTCCTGGTAAATGAAGCGGAACTTCTGGTTGTCTCCGTTGTTTTTCCTGCATATTTCCAGATTGCCTTCGTTGTTCAAGGCGTTTCCGTGAATATCCAGAAGATATGCGGTGGACTGGGATGAGTTGACGGTATATACACCCGAAAGCGTCTTGATGTTGGATATATGTGCGCTGCCGACAGTAGACGTCAGGGCTTTCAGCTGAGAAGGTGAACCGAGGGCATCCATTTTCAGACTCGCCGTTTCAGCTTTTGCCATACTTACCAGCTTTTTTTCTGCGTCTTTTGTTTTGATCCAGCCAAGCCGCAGAACCTTTTTATACCGGTACATGACGTGCGTATAGCTTCCTTTTTTCCCGAGGATAAATACTTCATCACCGGCGCCAATGGTTCCGTAGGTTTTCCCTCCTTTATACTTTCGGTAGGCATTGATTTTTTTTGAGGCAAACTTCCGGTCATAAGTCGTTCCACCAAAAAGCTCTTTGGTTTTTACATACCCTGTTTTTTTCTTCCCGTCCTGTGTATAGGATACTTTGACATATTTCGTTTTAACAGAGGTAATTGTCAGTTCCGTATCGGCATTGATCCAGGCTTTTCTCTGCTTCAGATCTGATTTTTTGTATAATGCTGTCTTGCTTGAGGATATAAGATATCCCTTTATCGATTCGATTTTGGTTTTGGACTCTGTCGATATACTCCCGTTCCCGGGTTTCGTAGTATTATCAGTTTTGCTTTTATCGGAGGAACTGCTTTCGGTACTTTCGTCTGCTTTGGAGGGGGTTTTGTAGATGTTAAACTGGTTCGTGTATTCTTTCTCTCCGGAATATTCGCCTATTCCCTGAATAATGATGATCCCGTCGCCCGGCTCGATATTGTTTCTGTACGAAACGACATAGTCCACATTTTCGCGGAGTTCTTTACCCCACGGCGTCGTGACTGACAGCACTTTCGGGCAGACAGCTTTTCCGGTATAAGGCCAGCTGATGCTGCCTTCGACTCCTTTCTCTACAGAAATTACCAGTCCGGTATTGTTGAATGAAATATGATCTTCCGCTTTTTTTACAACGATGCGGAAATGCAGCTGTGTTGTTTGCCAACGGTCAACATATTCCTTGGTAACCGTTATCACATCCGGCGTGAGGGCGGTATATCCTTCGGGAACCGGATAGCTGATCAGGTGCATCGGCTCTCCCTTGGAGAAATCCGTCATAGACAGATCGTGGAGATAATGCGGGAAATCATATACTTCGTCGTAATGTACATCTTTGTATGTTATGCCGAAAGGTTCCCTGGAAAAGGAAACTTCATGTGTCCAGGAGCCGCACTGGAAAAGAAAGTTTTTTTCCGGCATTTTATAGAAATGCAGATCATAGTCCTGGCTTTGCTCGTTATAATAGGCAAAGCTGACAGCGATATAGTACTCTTTGCTTTCACCGCTGGCTTTTACGTCTGTGCTGCCGCAGCAAAGAACCAGAATAAAACAGAGAAGCCATGCAGTG
Organism: uncultured Lachnospiraceae bacterium; assembly: GCA_902783295.1. Lineage (GTDB taxonomy): Bacteria > Bacillota > Clostridia > Lachnospirales > Lachnospiraceae > UBA3305. The sequence continues at coordinate 629 of CACZQT010000129.1, read as the reverse complement.
ACAGAGCGATATTTTTTCATGATAACTATTTCTCCTTAATCATTTTTTTTCAGAATCAGTCTGCCTCCAGGCAGGCCACCACAAAAGCGGAGGCGTAATCCCCTTCCGTGGTGATGGAGATATGCAGCCGGTTGACGTTTGCAGCCTGCAGGACAGGCGCCAGGTCATCATGGATGTTCACATAAGGACAGTGGTTTTCACCGTACAGGGTTTCCACGATCCGGAAGTCAAAATTCTTTTCCGGCAGCAGATGGGCGACTGCTTTAAATACCGCTTCTTTTGCTGCGAAGCGGGCTGCCAGGTATTCTGCCCTGGCGTGCAGCCGATCTTCCGGCGGTGCCTGCTCCAGTTCGGCCGGAGTATAAGCTCTTCGCAGGAAAGCAGGCTGTGGTGTTTTTTTCATCATATTTTCAATGCGGCTGATTTCTACGGTGTCTATTCCGATTCCCTTAACCATAAGCTATACCTCCAGGTTATGCTATCATAATAATCGTCCTTTTTCAATAAAATAACGAAGATTCCGGGGGAATGCAATCAGATGTCTCTGCAAGTCCTTTCGACAACAAAGCTTGACACAGATTCCTCCCGGCAGTAAAATATTCATAGATTATAAGATATTGTTCAGCCAC
>CACZQT010000128.1 GCA_902783295.1 uncultured Lachnospiraceae bacterium | reverse complement strand
GCTCTGTTCAAGGCCAGAAAGAAGGCGACGGACCTGGAGTATTTTTCTGACAGGTACTCGGTCATTATGCCTGAAAACGCAGCGGATATCTGCAGGGAAGCGATTATGCAGAGAAACTGCGTGTCGGACTATATCGAAGATCATGCCAGAAGCAGGACAACCATCCTCTTTGTCAGGAAGACAGATTCACTCCGGAAGCCCTTCGTGACGATGGAGGTAGATGAAAGCGACCATCGTATTGAACAGGTTTATGCCAGATTTAACGAACTGCCGGAGGCGGAGGTTTACCGTTTTCTGGAAGAATACACAAGAAAAAAATGGCTTAAAATGAATCCCATCCAGCTGGCTCTGAGAAGAAACATAGACATGGATGAGGATGAAGAACTGCCGGATGATATACAGGAATATATCAGCGAATACGTGAAAAGAGAGATCGGCGGCAGCCATATGAAGGACCCGGAACCGGGCAAATACATACAGCTGACGCTGACGGATCTCTACCCGGAAGTGTTCAGAGGAGCAGGCCGGGCATTCTGAGACCTGCATGCAGGTTTTTCGTAATGAGCAGAATGGTATTTATGAAGAGGGGGACGTTACTGCCTGCTCCGGCTTGCCGGGACAAACAGCAACGTCCCCCTTTCCCTTCGGGCTTTTGGCTGGGAGAACCCTGTTCTATCGTGTTATTTCCGTGCTTTTTCGTGGATGGCCGACAGACGCTCCAGGGCTGCCTTCAGTGTTTCATCCTTTTTCGCGAAGTGGAAGCGGATGTAGTTGTTCACGGGTTCTTTGAAGAAACTGGAGCCGGGAACGGCGCCTACACCTACTTTTTCCGCCAGCCATTCACAGAAGGCCAGGTCGTCCTTCACGCCGAACTCGCTGATGTCCATCATGATATAGTAGGCGCCTTGGGGGACGTTGTGCGTGAGACCGATTTCGTCCAGGCCCCGGCAGAAAAGATCCCTTTTTCCGGTGTAGAGGGCCAGCAGTTCATCGTAGTATTCCCGGCCGAACTGCAGGCCGGTGACAACCGCTTCCTGCAGCGGGGCGGCGGCACCTACGGTCAGGAAATCGTGGACCTTCCGGATCCGGTCGGTGATTTCGGGCGGAGCGATGGTAAAGCCCAGCCGCCACCCGGTGATGGAATAGGTTTTGGAAAGAGAACCGGTATTGATGGTCCGCTCCTGCATGCCGGGCAGGGATGAGATGTATATATGTTTATGAGGTGCGTATACGATATGCTCGTAGACCTCGTCCGTTATCACATAGGCATCATAACGCCGTATAATCTCGGAGATGATCTCCAGCTCCTGAAGTGTAAAGACCTTGCCGCTGGGGTTGGACGGATTGCAGAGCACCAGGGCTTTCGCCCCTTTCCGGAAGGCATCCTCCAGGACGTCCGGATCGAAGTTATACTCCGGCGGTACCAGAGGAATGTAGATCGGTTCCGCACCGGAGAGGATGGCATCTGCCCCGTAGTTTTCATAGAACGGGGAGAACACCGCTACCCGGTCGCCGGGATTGGCAATGGTCATCATGGCGGCCATCATGGCTTCGGTGCTGCCGCAGGTAATTACGACTTCCTGTTCCGGGTCCACAGGATAGCCCATAAGGGCGGACTGCTTGGCGGCAATCGCTTCCCTGGTGTTCCTGGCGCCCCAGGTGATGGAATACTGATGGAAATCTTCAAAAGCCACCTGTGCCAGCCGCTCCTGAAGCTCCTTAGGAGGGTCAAAATCCGGGAAGCCCTGCGAAAGGTTGATGGCGCCGTACTGAGCGGAGATGCGGGTCATCCGCCGGATGACGGAATCTGTAAATGTGGCTGTCCGGGAAGAAAGCGGTTTCATAAGGGGCCTCCTGATTATTCACCTGTTTATTCTATATCCTGATCGGAAATGACTCCCGCCTCTACAGGCGGGAGCTTCATTTTTTCAACGGTAGTTTCTTTCAGAGGCTATCATGTCTCAGGCTTTCTGATTTGTCAAGAGCGGAACGTAGAGCACAGGTGCGCAGCCGGTTGTTCCGTTATGGTCCTGCGGTTGCGTTCGATGCCTGCCTGTGCTATTATATCGATACTATTCATAGCAGATGAAATATTGAAAAAGAACATAGAGCATAGGGCATAAAACAGAGGAAATCCGGAGGCGGGTATTTTGAAAAAGAAGAAGAAATCAGGAAGAAAATCGGGCTGGAAGTGGCTGATTGTACTTGCGGTTCTTGCGGCCGGGGCTGCCGGCGGCAAGTGGGCGATGGATCATGGGTATCTGGAGAATATCCCCGGACTGAAAACCACCAAAGAACCGGTGGTGCTGAATACAGCGACGGTGGAAAGGGGTACGATTCTGCGTACGACGGAAGGCAACGGGGCGATTGAAGCGGCGGATACACGGACGGCAGAGGCTCCCTTTGATCTGAAGGTCAGCGAGGTGAAGGCGGAAAACGGAGACATGCTGAAGGAAGGCGATCTGATTGCCACGCTGGATACCGACTCCATCCAGGAGCAGATCGATCTGCGTAAAAGCAGGATTTCGGAGATCAATAATTCCATCCGCCGCCTGGACAAGGACGGGTCAGAAGACCTGGATTCCCCCATCAGCGGACGGATTAAGCGGATCTTTGTGGAGGAGGGGGACCTCCTTACGGACGTTGTGGAACGGTACGGCGGCCTGATGGAGATCAACCCGACCGGGAAGCTGAAGGTGGAAATCCCTGCGGGAGACCGCCTGAAGGAAGGAGACCGGGTTACGGTTCTTTTTGAAGAAGATTATGAAGAAGAGGGAATCGTGATACGGGTAGAAAAAGGCCTGTGCACGGTGGAATTCGACGATGACCCCGATTACGAAGTGGATGTGGAAGCGAGGGTTGAGGATAAGGACGGAAACTTCCTGGGCAGCGGGCCGATCCTTACGAGTTATCCGTATCTGGTGGACGGGGCTTACGGAACAGCCAGGGAGATTGAGGTGGAAGTCAACGAAAGGGTGAGTTCCGGGGATACACTGCTTACGCGCAGAAATTATTCCTACAACGCCGATTACAAAGACCTGCTGACACAGAGGCAGGACCTGCAGGAGGAAATCCTGGAGCTGAGAGAGCTGGCCGCGTCTCCGGAAATATGCTCGGAAGGAGATGGAATCCTTTCGGAACTGGCTCTGACAGACGGCTGCAGAATCACGGAAGGAGCATCGATTTATACCATTATCTTCACAGACCGCTTCTGGCTGAAGGCGGAGATCGATGAACTGGATATTGCAGATGTCCGTGCCGGGCAGACTGTCCAGGTGGTTTTTGACGCGTATCCGGAAACGGAGATCGAAGGAAAAGTGGAAAAGGTTTCTGCGCTTGGCAGCAATAAAGGAGGCGTGGCAACCTATACGGTGACGATCTCCGTACCGGGCAGTGAAAACCTGAAAACCGCCATGAGCGCGACAGCCACGATTGAACTGGAACGCAGGGAAGATGTGCTCCTGGTTCCGATAGATGCGGTGGAAACCGTGGATGGAAAGAAGATCGTCCGGGTGGTGGACGGCGATACCCTGCGGGAGCAGGAAGTGACGCTTGGCCTGGTCAACTATACGATGGCGGAAGTGACGGGAGGTCTGGAGGAAGGCCAGGTGATTGAGAATAAAGGACCTTCCACGGAACTGGATTTTTACAATATGTCCTTCGGCGGCCGTAACCGGAATTCCGGGAGGTGACGGGAAATGACCGAATTTCAAGCCATTCCGGGAGGTGAAGAAAGATGATTGAACTTCGCGGCATCCGGAAGATCT
>CACZQT010000127.1 GCA_902783295.1 uncultured Lachnospiraceae bacterium | reverse complement strand
TTTGAAGGGAAGTCTGGTGCTGGCCATAGTTCTGCTCTGCGGACTGGCCGTTGCCTCTTATACATATGCCGGGGAGGAAGGCATGAGAGGAATATCGATGAAGAGAGAAGCCGCTCTTCCGGAAGAAGAGTGGCAGAAGCAGGCAATGTTCCCTGACTGGAAGGGCTATACCGATGATACGCTTGTGATGAACAGCATGCTGAGCTTTCTGTTCTATCATGGGCAGGGGACTCTCTGGCTGCGGATTTCCGAAGAAGTGGAGAGTTTTTCACTGTATATCAACGGCAGCCTGTGCGATACTTCGAACAGCAGCGAAGGTGTCTGGTCCATGGATATTTCAGACCTTGCCGTGGACGGTGTGAATACACTGCAGCTATCCGGCATTCTGCCGCTGGGGCTGAAAGAGGCCGTGGAGGTTTTTGTACCATACCCGGCGGTACTGGAGGAAGAGAAGAATACGGAGAGCCCGGAGAGCCGCGGGAATCTGGAGGGCATTCAGCCGGAGGCGCTTCAGCTGATCTCGGACCTGATCGAGTCCGATATTGCGCATGGCTTTACCAGCGCGCAGCTGGCGGTGGTAAAAAACGGAAGGCTGGTCTATGAAAATGCCTGGGGCAGAACCAACAGCTATGAACCGGACGGCACTCCGAAGACGGACAGCCGGATGGTTTCATCCGATACGCTGTACGACCTGGCCAGTGTGACCAAGATGTTCTCCATCAACTATGCCGTGCAGAAGCTGGTGACGGACGGGGCGATGGATATTGACAGCCCGCTGGTGGAAATCCTGGGGGAGGAATTTGCGGAAGATACGCTGGATTTTGCTTATGCGGGTGTGGAGGAGGTCCCGGACCTGGAAACCCAGAAAACCTGGAAGCGTATGCTGACGGTGAGGGATGTGCTCCGTCACCAGGCAGGGTTCCCGGCGGGACCTCACTATAACAACCCGGATTATGATATGACCCTGCTGGATCTGGGCGAGCCCGGTTCGAACCTCTGTTACGCCGTCAACCGGACACAGACACTGGAAGCCATCTGCAAAACGCCGCTGCTCTACGAGCCGGGTACGAAAACGGTGTATTCCGACGTGGATTACATGCTGCTGACTTTTGTGGTAGAGAAAGTCACCGGGAAACGGCTGGACGACTACATGGAAGAGAACTTTTATGCGCCGCTCGGGCTGGACCATATTACGTACCTGCCGCTGGAAAACGGTTTTTCGGCGGAGGACTGCGCTGCCACGGAACTGAACGGAAATACCCGGGACGGCCATATCTCTTTTGATGGCATTCGTACAGAGACGATTCAGGGAGAAGTGCATGACGAACGGGCCTGGTACTGCATGGAGGGTGTTTCCGGGCATGCGGGACTGTTCTCGAATGCATCCGACCTGGCAAAGCTTGCCTCTTTGATGATCACCGGAGGCTGTGAAAATCACCGGTTCTTTTCCCGGAATGTGATGGACCTGTTTACAGCGCCGAAGGCTTTCGATTTCGGACACTGGGGACTGGGATGGTGGCGCGAAGGCGATGACCAGCGCATCTGGTATTTCGGCACGCAGGCCTCTCCGGATACCGTGGGCCATCAGGGCTGGACCGGGACGCTCGTGATGATCGATCCTTCCCGGAACCTGGTCATTGCATATCTGACCAATAAAATCAACTCACGTATTACAGATGAGACGAACCTGAACGGTTTTGACGGAAGCTGCTATACGGCTTCCACCCTGGGTTTCGTACCGCAGATTCTCTCCACCGGCATGGACAGCGATGTCGATATCTCCGGTCAGCTTATGGACCTTCTGGCGGATATGGCAGCAGGAAGCCTGAAGCTGATCCCGGAAAACGCCGCGGCTGACCATCCGTACGTGAAGAACGCCGTAAGCAAAATCGAGGTACTGCGGACCTGGGCAGAGAACAGCGGAAATACCAGATACGTTTCGTTTTCTGATACATTGAAAGACACACTGCCGCTGAGCAGCCACTGATTGGACCAGGGGCTTTGCTGGTGGGACAGGGGGACGTTTCTGTTGTTCCGGCCGTGAGGCTGGGAAAAACAGAAACGTCCCCCTGTCTTATTGTCCTGTCAGGTTATCCGGTCCGTGTCACTGACTACAATCCCCGTCCGGGATGCCTGTGCGACCAGGGCTGTGCGGGAATGGATTCCGGTCTGATCCATCAGATCATCCAGATATTCTTTGACAGTATTCGGGCTCAGATACATTTTTTCGGCAATCTCACGGTTGGACAGGCCTTCGGTCAAAAACCGCAGGAGACTTCGCTGCTTCTTGGTCAGGGCAGAAGCCGGGAGATTTCCGAGCATCAAATCCGGGACACTTTCCGGATAAACCGATTCCCCGTCCATCGTCCGGTCCATCACTTCCAGCAGCGAGATATCCGAACAGGTTTTGAACCAGAAACTCTCAATTCCGGCTTTCCGCGCCGTTTCCAGCCAGTCCACATCTGCCATGGATGTCACGGC
>CACZQT010000126.1 GCA_902783295.1 uncultured Lachnospiraceae bacterium | reverse complement strand
GGAAGGACGACCTTGCGGAAGGTATCAAACCGGCCTGCGCCAAGATCTGCCGCCGCGTCGACCAGATCCCGGTCGATCTTGCACATGGCGTTGTAGATCGGCAGGATCATAAAGGGCAGATAGTCATAGGTCATGCCGATCAGGATGGCTTTGCGCGTATACAGGATATGCGCTGTCGGCAGTCCGAAGAAATGCAGAATCCCGTTCAGAATGCCGGTGTTCGCCAGGATCATCTGCAGCGCCAGCACACGGAGCATAAAGTTGATCCACATGGGAAGAATGAACATCATAATGATGGTGCTGCTCTTCCCGTTCTGGTATTTGCTGAGGATGTACGCCAGCGGATAGGCGATGATCAGGCTGATGACAGTGCTGCCCACCGCGATCAGCAGCGACTGCCCCAGAGCGCTTAAGTGGATGGGATCTCCGATGGCAAACAGGTTGCTGAGAGTGAACTGTCCTTCGGCATTCGTCAGGCCGTAAAACAGAATCATCAGCAGCGGCAGGATGATGAAGCCGACGGCCCAGATCACATAAGGGCTCGCCAGCCATTTTCTTTTACTTGAGTTCATACGTTTTTCTCCCGTATCGTTCCGTTCCGGAATATCCGGTTCCTTTTCCCGGTTTTTCGCCATACTCTGCGCATCATTTTATACCGGGATACATGGCCGCTTTTTCCTGTTATACGTCGAGCTCTACTGCCATCTCGTCTTCGGATGCAGGCTTATTCATGATCTGGATATTGAAGGGGTCCACGTAAAGGCTTACCGGAGTGCCTACCGGACGTCCGACCGTGCTCTGCACCAGCCATTCATAACCGCCGGCCGACACCTCCATCTCATAGTGCACGCCTTTGAAAATGATATGGCTTACGATCCCGTCCATAAGGCCTTTGCCGGGTTCTCCCAGCACCACGTCTTCCGGCCGGATGACCACGTCCACCGGCTTGTATTCGCCGAAACCTTTATCCACGCAGGGGAATTTGACGCCCAGGACTTCTACAAGTTCATCATGAACCATGATTCCGTCGATGATATTGCTGTCCCCGATGAAGGCGGCTACGAAAGCGTTTTCCGGTTCATTGTAGATGTCTTCGGGGGATCCCATCTGCTGGATGTAACCCTGGTTCATGACCACGATGGTATCCGACATGGTCAGGGCCTCTTCCTGGTCATGGGTGACATATACGAAGGTGATTCCCAGGTCGTTCTTCAAACGGATCAGTTCGTACTGCATCTCCTGGCGGAGCTTTAAGTCCAGGGCTCCGAGCGGTTCGTCCAGGAGCAGAACCTTCGGCTCGCAGACAATGGCGCGGGCGATAGCCACACGCTGCTGCTGTCCGCCGGAAAGCAGGGTGGGTTTGCGTTTCTGAAAGCCTTCCAGGTTCACCAGCTTCAGGGCGTAGGAGATTTTATCGCGGATATAGGCATCTGTCTTTCCCGCGATTTTCAGCCCAAACGCGATGTTTTCTTCGATCGTCATATGCGGGAAGAGCGCGTATTTCTGGAAAACGGTATTCAGGTTCCGGCGGTTCGGAGGAACACGGGTGATATCCTGGCCGTCAAAAATCACCTGCCCCTTATCCGGCGTCAAAAAACCGCCCAGGATTCGCAGTGTGGTGGACTTTCCACAGCCGGACGGTCCCAGGAGGGTCAGGAACTCGTTCTCTTTGATGGAAAGATTCAGGTCATCCAGGACCATCTCCCCGTCAAAGGATTTGCTGATATGGATCAGATCGATCAGGTTTTTCGCGCTCATAGATTTTCTCCTCTTTGTACACGGATGTTCCGTGGATTCCTACAGACAGAGCCGCTGATCAGCGGCTGCCCGGAAAATATCAGTCTAGAAAGAAGGCGGTGTGCTGACCCACAGTACAACAGCACCTTTTTTCGACTCCAGGAAATGCTGTTTCTCCGGCCTGAAATAAAACGACTCACCGGCTTTTACTGTATAATGCCTGGCTCCGATGTGCAGGATAACCGCGCCTTTCAGCACATATCCGAACTCTTCGCCCTCGTGAGGATTGTCCGGATACGTGGAACCTCCTTCCTGCAGCGTCAGCAGGATGGGTTCCATTTCGTTTTTCTGGGCGTTGGGGATGATCCACTGAATCATGTTCCGCAGCTCCCCGTCCTCTTTTTCAAAATAATCCCCCCGGGAAAATACGACCTGCTCTTCACTCTCTTCGCGGAAGAATTCTCCCAGCGTCGTTCCCAGGCACTGCAGAATATCCGTGAGGGTCGCTATGGAAGGAGACGTCAGGTCCCGTTCTACCTGGGAAATAAATCCCTTGGACAGTTCGGCCCGGTCCGCCAGTTCCTCCTGCGTCAGGCCCTTCTGCACCCGCAGGTCTTTGATCTTGCTTCCGATGTCCATCCGATACCTCTCAATATCCGCCATTGGCAGTTTACCAAAAGAAGATCTTCAGCCGTTTCCGGCATGATTTCCATCCCATAATACTAATCACAAAGTTTAGAAATTCTAAACCTCGCAAAGGTATTATACAGTATGGGGAACAAAAGTCAAGAGTAAAACAGAGAGCCCGAAGTATATGAATCTTCATACACTTTGGGCTCTCTGTTTTCCCGCCTGCACAGGCAGGGGATATTTCCGTTCAGAATCTTTTATCTTTTCTCCGGTCCCAGGAATGCAGACAAAGTCGTTCCGCCGATAGAATACAAAGTATTGTACAGGAAAGACAGAATCTCGTTTCCGTTTATAGCCTCCATGACCTGAGGCCCGATCTCTGAAGGAAGGAAGGCGGTGACCACGCGGCACAGAATCCACAGAATCAGCAGGCCTTCTCCCACACCGAGAACTGCTCCCATGAACCGGTTAATCCCGCTCAGTACAGGAAGTTTTCCGATCCATCCAAGGAAGAAGAACAGAACCTTGATAACGATGAATATCAGAATAAAGGTCAGTACATAACTTGCGGCATCCAGGGCAAT
>CACZQT010000125.1 GCA_902783295.1 uncultured Lachnospiraceae bacterium | reverse complement strand
GCGCTCCGGTCGAATCATCCGGCAGGGCAACATGAATCCGGATGTACAGATCTACCGCTATGCCACAGAGGGAACCTTCGATTCGTTCCTCTGGCAGACAGTAGAGAATAAGCAAAAGTTCATCAGCCAGATTATGACCAGCAAAAGCCCCGTCCGTTCCTGCGAGGATATTGATGAAGCAGCTCTGTCTTATGCAGAAATCAAAGCATTGTGCGCCGGTGATCCTGCTATCAAGGAAAAAATGGATTTGGATGTTGACGTAGCGCGTCTGCGTCTGATGAAAGCAGATCATCAAAGCCAGCAGTACCGTCTGGAAGACCGACTGCTGAAATACTTCCCGCAGGAAATCGAACGGAATCAGGGGTACATCCGGGGCTTTGAGCAGGATCAGGCGACAGTCACTGCGCACCCGCTGCCGGAGAAAGACTTCATTGGCATGACAATCGGCGGGAAAACCTACACTGAAGCCAAGGACGCCGGTGAAGCCATCCTGGCTGCCTGCAAAAACGTGAAAAACGATAATGATCATTCCATCGGTGAATACCGCGGTTTCTCCATGAGCCTCATGTACAATCCCATGTCGCAGATGTATCAGCTGACCCTGAAAGGGGCAATGTCCCATCAAGTGGAGCTGGGTTCCGATCCGCGCGGCAACATCACCAGGATCGACAATGCGCTGGCTGGTATTCCGAGGCGTGTGCAGAATGTGGAGAACAAACTGAATGATCTGAATCAGCAGATGGCTACTGCCGAAGCTGAACTGGGCAAGCCCTTCCCGCAGGAGGAAGAGCTTCGTACCAAGAGCGCACGTCTGGCAGAACTGGACGCAATGCTGAATCTGGATCGTCCTGCCGCACAGGCTGAAAAGAAAAAGCCGGAACAGGAACGGTGATGCGGATGACGCTTTATGAAACAGTAAAATCCAATGTGACTACGCTTCAGGCCGCAGAACGTTACGGTCTGAAGGTGGGACATGGGGGCATGTGCAAATGTCCTTTTCATAATGACAAGAATCCAAGTATGAAGGTTGATAAACGCTTTCACTGCTTCGGCTGTCAGGCGGATGGTGATGTGATTAGTTTCACCAGCCGTCTTTTTGATCTCAAGCCAAAGGATGCAGCACTGAAGCTTTCCGTTGACTTCGGCATTCAGCATGATCGTCAGGAGACTGATATCCCGGACAGAAAAAAGCATATCGTGAGTGATCAGGATATATTTCTGCATAAGTTATCCTACTGCTACCATGAGCTTGCAACCTATCGGAACATGCTGGTGCAGTGGCAACATCAGTATGCACCAAAGACACCGGATGAAGAACCACATCCACGTTTTATGGAAGCTATTCGGAATTTGGAAATGGTGGAATACGATCTGGATCTGCTGCAGGGCGACGAAGAACACGAAAAGAAGGAAATCGTAAACGACTTTCTGAGGGATGAACAGGAGCAAAGGGAGGCAATCAGTATGGAACCCATGGTAAAAACACCGGTCTATCATCAGTCCGCTGCTTATGCGCGGGAGCATGGTGAGTTGGAGCAATACAGACAGTCGCACCGTGCCAATATCAACTGTAAACGGGATATAGAGAAAACAGTCGCTGCTCATTTTGATGGAATGCGTCTGGAGAGGAATGCTGCTCCGGAAGTGATCGAACGTTTCGGGGCAGAGCGTGTTGCGCTGGTGCTGGCGGCAACCGTGCAGACAAAATCCTGGGATGGTCGCTTTTCTGCTGTAAATAAGGACTGGGCGTTCAGCTTTGACTTCCCTGATCCTGTCAATGATCTGGGCTTTGACCGTCGGCATGATTACGCCGTGGAAACGCATCCTGCCGTACTGGATGGCTTCATCAACCTGGTTCGTCAGGAGATCAGAGCCATGGAGCATCCGATTGAAAAGGATGCAGATGAAGTGAAGGAAGCACTGAATCCTGTGAAGCCGACGAAAAAGAAAATGCCCAGCATGGAACGATGAGGAGGGATCGGGATGGACGAAAAGAAATTTGCGGTCATGCTGACCGATACACAGGGAATCAAAATACTGGAATGTGATCCCCAGGAAGAACTCTTTGAGATTGCCCGCGGTACCATCGGCTGCGAATGGATCGAACTGGTAGAGGCTGAACCGCTCGCAAAGAAGGGTTACCTGATGCTGATCGATGAGGAAGGAAAGCTCAAAAAGGGGCCGGTCTCCATTAACTGCCTGGCCAGTGATCTGTACGGCGCTGATCGTCACGGAGACGCAATCGTCGGGAATGTGATG
>CACZQT010000124.1 GCA_902783295.1 uncultured Lachnospiraceae bacterium | reverse complement strand
TTTTGATGCGCCTGCCCTGCAGAACGCGCCGGATGTAACGACTGCCGAGGCTGATATGGACGGTGTCGCCCCTGAGTATTTTCACAGCACTTCCATGTTTCCGGAGTATTTCAAAATAAACGGGGAATGGAAACTGGCCGCAGAAAGCCGCATGGATTCCAGTGTTGTCATCCGCCCGGGCGGCACTCTGGAAGTCGTGGAAAACCGGAATCTGAAAAAAGGGGACCGGGTCATCCTGGGCCGCAGTGAAGACGGCCGGGAAGGAATCTATGTCCATACCACCGGTTTTGAAACCGAGGATTCCCGCTGCCGCGACCAGTTTGTATTCCGCCAGGGCCGCAGCCGCGAAACTTCCTACGCGAGGGATTATGACAGACTGTTTGAACTGATGAGATATGAAAAAGAACATGGAAATATTCTCTGGGTTATGGGACCGGCTTTCGCCTTTGATCACGACGCAAGATCGTTTATGCAGGCTCTGATAGAAAATGGTTATGTCCATGGGCTGATGGCCGGAAACGCACTGGCAACCCATGATCTGGAAGGAGCTCTTCTGCATACGGCCCTGGGGCAGGATATCTATACCCAGGTTTCCCAGCCCAATGGACATTACAACCATCTGGATGTAGACAACAAAGCGCGCCGCAGCGGTTCTATTCCGCAGTTTATCGAAGATTATCATATCGACAACGGAATCATTTACAGCTGCGTAAAGCATCATGTTCCAATCGTACTTACCGGCTCCATCCGTGACGACGGTCCCCTGCCCGAAGTCATCGGAGATGTTTATGAAGGACAAAACGCCATGCGGCAGCTGGTGAAAAAGGCAACCACCGTCATCTGCCTGGCCACCATGCTCCATACCATCGCCACCGGGAACATGACTCCTTCCTTCCGGGTCATGGAAGATGGCTCCATCCGTCCGGTCTTCCTGTATACCGTAGACGCAGATGAATTTGTGGTCAATAAGCTGCTGGACCGCGGAAGCCTTTCAGCCACAACCATCGTAACCAATGTCCAGGACTTTATCGCAATCGTTGCCAAAGGCCTGCTGCCCGGATAACGGGACAAGGGAAACAAGGGGCCAGGTTCTTCGTCTGGTTTTGTACGGACGAGGAATCTGGCCCCTTGTTTCCCTTGTCAGAGAGCTCTGTTTTGGCCTTTTTCTCATTTTCTCAGTTATTCAGAAATTCCAGAATCAGGTTTCTGGTGATTATTTGCTGCTCATCCCCTGAAATGCCTGCACTTCCGTCTCCTTTCTGCTCCCCATAATTTCCAAACTGCGCGTGATTTCCTCCATCGATTACTTTTATGACAGAGCCCTCCGGAAGAAACCGGTCTCCTTCTTCCCTTTTTGACCTGTTTAATACTCCGTCTTCGCTTCCATAGATTTCCAGTGTGCGCTCATCCACTTTCTTTGTCGGATAGGCTGCCAGAAGAAGCAAGCCATCCAGGTCATGCCCGGCTGCATACATGGAAGCCGCGGCACCTCCAAGGGAATGTCCTCCAATATACCATTCCGGATAACTGTACGTCTGAAGAATTCTATCAGATTTGTTCTCATCCAGAATGGCAAGATTCAACGGCATTTTCAGGAGAAAACAGTCCAGCCCGTCCCGGGCAAGGCCATAAAGGAGCGGCGCATATGCCGTATACTCTACTTTTCCTCCGGGATAAAAAATCAGCGCCTCTTCTTCTCCGGGTCCATCAAAGCTGAATCCTTCCGGGATCGGAAGTACTTTGACATCCTGCGTACTTTTTAAAAACAGCTCTGCTTCCCCAGAAGCCCGGTAATAATCGGATACATACCACCAGCAGCTCAAAAATACAGAGGCAGCTATAAACAGCAGTACCCGTTTTTTCTTCATTTCACAAGACACTCCTTACTGCACGAAAACGGAGGGCGGCCATACCAACAGCTGATTTTACTGAATCTCTGTATAGACTCTCTTCCCGTTCTTTTCTTCGGATTTCATCAGGGAAATCTTTTTCACCATCATTTCTCCCTTCGGAGCAGAGATCTGTTTCCAGCTGCCGCCCATCTTCCGTATGAGCGTGATATGAGGTTCAAATTTCGTCCGGTCATACCCTATTCCCGCTGAATCCAGGGCTTCCCGGACACTTTTCGCGGCCATGCTCAACCCCTGGTTGCCTTTTACGCCAACCCAGAGAATATCCCCGAATGTATTCAGTTCCGTCATGGAAAGCCGGAAAGGCTTGATCTGAATATTCTGCAGAGCTTCCTTAATCTTCGGAGTCTCCTTCGTTTCACCGATAAATGCCAGTGTCACGTGAAGGTTCTGCATGGGCACATAATTTCCCTTAATTCCCGCTTTCTTCATCTCATGCATGGTTCCGGTAATCGAACTCTTCATTTCATCCGAAAGCTGAATTGCTGCAAATAAACGCATATATGGTTCCTCCCTTCCACATCTCACCTGCAGTTTTTGAATCTTCTCTGCATTATTTCCGGCGGCAGATTCATCCTCTGATGGGGCTTTTTTCCGGCAGTCCGGCTTTTCTGGGATATTTCTTCGGTGTATGCTGCACTTTCCTGCAGATCACAAACGTCCTTCTCAGATCAGATCCCTGTATAGTAAACTCTTCTGCCGTCTCCAGTTCTCCGCCGAACACTTTGATGGCCTTCCTGGCTTCCGCGATTTCTTCCTGCGCCTGCCCGGCTTTATAAGCCACAAAGATTCCGCCCGGCTGTACAAACGGCAGGCAATATTCTGACAGAGTGGAGCAGTTCGCAACCGCACGCGAAACGCAGATTCTGTACTGTTCTCTGAACTTTGCATCCTGCCCGAAATCTTCCGCCCGGCCATGAATTACAGTCACATTCTTCAGTTTGCACTCTTTGATCACTTCCTGAAGAAATAGCATTCGCTTTGCCACGGAATCCAGGCAGGTCAGTTTGATATCCGGAAAAAGGATTTTCAAAGGAATTCCCGGAAATCCTGCCCCGCAGCCGACATCGATCATTTTGCTGACCAATGTTTCACGTGAAACATTCCGGCTTTTGCAGATGGAGATACTGTCAATAAAATGCTTCCATATAATTTCCCGGAAATCAGTAATGGCTGTCAGATTCATTCTCTGATTCCATTCCACCAGCATTTCCGCAAACTTGAGGAACTGCTGACTTTGTGTATCCGTCAATGAAACTCCAAACTGTTCAAAACTCTCTCTCAGAACTGCTTCTTTTTCTTCCATTTATTCTTTCTCCCTGATTCCTTACTAAGGGAAATTCGCTTTCTCGGACGCCACCGGTGTTTTTTTACTGCGGCGCACAGTGCGAAGCACCTTCCTCTGTGCGCGCCTGTGATCCGCCGGAGGCTTATATCCCGGCAGGAAATTGGACTCTCACCAGTACTAGCTTGTTTTCTTTATGACAGTTTTCTCATTCGGATTTCCTATTTATTTTCCTCGTAAGGCTGCTGCTGGTATGTCCCAAAAAAATAAAGATAATCCGGACTCAATTCATCAAATTCTGCAATATCCCCTGTGGGCTCTTTTATTACAGAATACACGGATATCGCGGCGGTACTGTCTTTTCCATAGTACATCACCAGCGGCAGACCGTTTTTCCTGTAATCCATAATATAAGCACCAATACAGTTTCGGCTGTCCAGAACATCCAGCACCCGCTGTGACATTTTCAGTCTGAACAGTGGAGCTTCCGGATGATCCAGAACGACACGATCTTCATGCCGCTGGTCCCTTTTCATGTATCCGCCGTTTTTATTCTCTTCAGCATCTACCGGCATTGCATAATAACTGTCATCCAGCATCTGCTGGAGATCAGCGCATGTTCCGGCTTTTTCCAGAAGAATATCTCCTTCCTCAAACGTGAAATCCCGTTTCGTACTGGTCACGTATATGCCATCATATATTTCAAT
>CACZQT010000123.1 GCA_902783295.1 uncultured Lachnospiraceae bacterium | reverse complement strand
GCCTTCCAGTGAGCCAGGCTGTCGCCGGCTTCGTTCACCAGATACGTGGGAACCGGCATATCGAAAGCAGTCAGCAGACCGGCGTTTTCAGTACCGGCATTCAGGACATCAGCCAGTTCGCTCTGGAACTGCTTCATCATCTTCTGGTTGCCGTCGGCATCCACACGGGATTCACCGCGGACATCACCGTCGGTCATGTGCTTCAGGCCGTATACATTGGCAGCACCGGCATCCAGCACTTCCGCACCGGCGGATTCACCGTTTACATAAGCCTGAGAAATTACAAAATGAGGGAAGTTGGCAGCCCAGGCTTCCAGAACGGCAGCGCCTTCGCCATAGCCGGTCAGGTAGAACTCACCAAAGGTGGTGAAATAAGGGGCCATACCTTTCAGGTTGCCGGCATCATCCTTGCCGTTGCCGCCATGGAAAGCCTTGGCAGCCTTTACATATTCCAGTTCTTCGGCAGGGGTTCCCCAGGTACCCTCTGCGGGAACCAGTACATACAGGCACTCACCGGTCTCATCAGCGACCTGGAACCAGCCGGTCTGCTGCAGGAATTCACCGGCTTCCACGCCGTTCGGAACAGCAATGTAATGATAATAAGGACGAACCACAGCGGTGTCCGGGATGTAGATGAAGACCTGACGGCCTTCCTGTCCCTGACCAGCCAGGTCAGCACAGAAAAATCCAGTCAGCGGAAGCTGGTTGGAATCACCGGGAAGCTCGGTGGGAGCTTCGGTCTCGGCCAGAACAGCAGCGGCGGGAGCTTCTGCTTCAGCTGCGAAAGCGGCATTAGCCATGGAAAGGCTCATAAAGGCAGCCAGCATCGCAACCAGTACTTTACGGCTACGTTTCATGGAATTTTACCTCCTCTGTGTGAGTAAAGAAAACGTATGGCGGAATTGCCATCTGCCCGTCATCTTACAGAAAAGGAAAACGGCTTTCAATAAACAAATTCAACGAACCGGAATCTCAGAGAAAATGTTCCCTGCCTTCCGGCAAAAGCTTCCCCGGATCCAAGAAAAGATTCATTTCAAAGGTTATGTTCAAAATATTGTAAAACAGACCGCCGGGGACAGGTTTCTTCACATTTTCTGCGAAAAAGGCTGTCACCGGCGGTCTGTTTCAAATACTGTCAGCTGTCCTGCTTCGGCGGGCAGGAATCTTAAGCGATTCCTGCATCATTTTCATACATGATTTTTCAGTGCTTTTATAATGTCTTTCTGCACAGGCAGGCGGTTCCACGGTTTATACCGGCCTGCATAGCTCTGCAGGATATCTGCAGCCGCTTCTTTCGGCAGGAAGGGAATCAGCGGGAGGCTGTGACGTTCGATCGCGCCAAGCATCCACTCGGCTGCCAGCGGCCAGTTCTGAGCCGGGTCTCCCTCCGGAAGAAGCAGCCTGCGAACTGCCTTCTCGGCTGTTTCAGGCGTCGGGTCTGATGCACAGATTTCCTGAACTGCCTGTTGAACATGTTCGTCAAAACGGTCGTGACAGGAATCATCCTTCAGAGAATGCCCAAACCCGAGCAGCCCGTCCGTCAGCCGGCTTTTCTTCAGACAGTTTTTCAGATCCTGGCGGTAATCCAGGAAAGCCTGTTCCAGGGCGGCAAGTTGATCCTCCATCAGCGGATATCTCCCTTCTTCTGATCCGGTAGTGTTCCGGCATTCTGTTCCCCGGCTTCCGGGTCATCTCCCGTTCTGCACTGATACTCATCTGCCGGAGCATCTTCGCTTTCTGATGTATCCCCGCCCGTCCCGGACTTTTCTGCCCTTTTCTGTTCTTCCCGCATGTTCTCAAGAAGCTCTCCTTCTTCCCGGCTGATGTGCCTCCACATGCGGACAGCCGCGGCCAGCAGAACAATACCGACCGCCGTAAAAAAAACAATAAACAGGATCTGTATCGCCGGCTTCATGGTGGTGTCCGGATCTCCCAGCCCCTGAAAAAGACCGAATGCCATGTAGAGCAGATAGGCTCCTACGACTCCGTAAAGGCTGGCTCTTGTTTTTCCGCCGCTCAACCCAAACACCTTCCTCTCTTCGTATGACGTTTATGACAGGGAAATCCCCGTGGCCGCAGCCACGGGGGTCAGGTTATTATTTCTGCTGCTTCTTGGAAAGAATGTCAAATACCACAGCTGCCAGCAGTACGAAGCCCTTGATAACACGCTGATAGTTCGCATCCAGGCTGATCAGGCTCATGCCCAGGTTGATCACGCCGATCAGTGTTGCACCAATCACCATGCCGAGCACGGAACCCGCACCGCCGCTGGCGGATACACCGCCAACTACGCAGGCGGAAATGGCATCCATCTCAAAGTTCTTGCCCACGTCCGCATAGGCTGACTGGGAACGGGCTACAACAGCCATGGTGGCAATGCTGGTCAGGAACGCCATGTTCAGGTAAGCCAGGAACATGATTCTCCGGGTATTGACACCGGAAAGACGGGCAGCCTCCATATTTCCGCCGACCACATAAAAATGACGGCCGACCGTTGTTTTGCTGGTGATGAAATTGTAGATCAGGACGATGCCTGCCACCCAGATCAGTGTGGTCGGAATACCGCCATCCATGGACAGCTTTGTCATGACCAGGATAAT
>CACZQT010000122.1 GCA_902783295.1 uncultured Lachnospiraceae bacterium | reverse complement strand
TATACCAGATATAGGAAATATACTGACGTATGATATATTTCCTGTGCGCCTGCAAAAGGTTTTCCGGATTCCTTTCTTCCGGAAAGCGAAGGGAGGTGTTTCACCGATGTCTTTCATTTCTTCCGAAGCACTGGATTTCCGACGCCAGTCCCGGCGCCTTCTTTCAACCCGGGGCATCGCCGTTGCCGGACTCTTTGCGGCTCTGTATGTCGTGCTTTCCTTTTTTAATATCCGTCTCAGTCCCCTGATCGAAATCCGTTTTCCATTTCTGATTCTGGCAGCTGTTTCCCTGTTCGGGGGACCTCTGATGGGAGTCGCATCCGCCATTGTCGCTGATATCGTCAGCACCCTGCTGACCGGCGGTGCATTTTTCTTCGGCTTTACGTTCAGCTATTCCCTCATGGCGTTTCTTTTTGGGCTGATTTTCTGCGGAAGCCGGCTGACCGTCCCCCGGGTGATCCTGGGAGCTGTCGTGGAATGCAGTATTTCTCTGAGTTTTCACACTCTCTGGCTTTCCATGATGTACGGTTCGCCGTTAAAAGCCCTTTTCTTCACCCGCCTGCCTAAATGCCTGGCCATGCTTCCGGTAAATGCCTTCCTTCTTTTCCTTGTTCTGCGTATTTTCAGGAAAGTCTTCGCCCAGGCGGAACTCATGCAGGACCCCCCTGCTCGTCCGTGAATATCCGGGATCCGCGGATCCCCTTACAGATGCGGATAAAGATATGTCCAGACATATTCCAGAAGGTTGTCGTCACCTGCGTCCATGCTGTTCATGGCAATGACCAGCTGCTTTTCCGGTACGATAGTGCAGTACTGCCCGTATCGGCCTGTCGCGCTGATGGATCCGTAGCGCCCCCTCCAGAACAGCATTCCATATTCCTGGTTGTCCCCTGCAGTTATCGCGGTATCATATACCTTTTTCATCCAGAAAGCAGGCACAATCTGTTTTCCCTCTGCTTTGCCGCCATCCAGCAGCATCTGTCCGAAGCGGGCCACTTCAGAGGTAGTAAGCTCAAGACCGCCGGCTCCGAAAGTATTTCCCTGACGGTCTTTCTCCCACTCCGGCCGTTCGATCCCCAGCGGTTCAAAAAGCCTGGACATCAGGTAATCTGTCAGGGAACCGCCCGTCAGGCGCTGAATCAGAATACCGGCCAGGTAGGGTCCGGCGTTGCTGTATACGAAGTATCTTCCGGGCATATCCGGCAGCGGCTGTTCAAACAGGAACTTCACCCAGTCCGTTTCCGTCATCTTCTGCCGCTGAAATCCCATCAGATAAGGTCTGGCAAAGCCCAGCTGCATGGTACAGAGATGGCGGATTTTCATCGCTTCCCATTCCGGCGTCAGGATTTTCGGTCTTTCGTCCGGAAAATAATCAATAACCCTGTCATCGAGGGAGATCAGTCCTTCTTCACAGGCAAAGCCCACAGCCATACCGGTGAAGCTCTTGCTTATGGAATACTGGTTCTGCCGTTTTTCCGGAATCCAGTCGTGCCTGAAAAGCTCTTCCCCTCCCTGCCGCAGGATTACGTGTTCCACTCCGAAATCTCCGACAGCCCTGCAGAAAAAATCAAAACGATCCTTTGTAAGCATATCCGTTTCGTCTCCTGTTCTGCCATATCTGTGCGGGGATGCCCCGCCCGCCCCTTACAGTACACACTTTCCCCCGGAAAGTCAATGTTTCGCACCTATATATATGTAAGCTCACTGCATATACCTATATGAGCAGACATTCATTTATGATTTCGATATTCTAAAAAACGTTTGTTACTGTTTGACTTTACCGCTTTATTATGCTATAATCCACGAGGATGTCGCCCCGGCAGGGGCTGCAGCATGAGTTGCTGCACTAGAATTTTTGGAGGTTGCGCAGTATGAGGGGTAAGGTAAAGTGGTTCAACAACCAGAAAGGCTTCGGCTTTATCTCGGTTGAAGACGGTAAGGATGTATTCGTACATTACACCGGTTTGAAGATGGAAGGCTTTAAGACTCTGGACGAAGGCGAAGAAGTCGAATTCGACGTACAGGAAGGTGCCAAGGGCCCGCAGGCGATTAACGTAGTACGTCTGTAAATTCATCGAAAGCAAGAACAGGGCCGTTCCTCAGGAGCGGTCCGAAAAAAAGACAAACAGGAGGGAACCCGGTGTTCCCTCCTGTTTGTCTTTTCATGATATTTCAGTATTTAGCTGAAGTATCTCTCCGACAGGCTTTTGAACGCCTATTCGTATCTGCCCTCGTCACAGATCTTCGGCTTCACTTCCTGTCCTTTTTACAGTCATACACAAAGAGCCCCAGATCCACAACACCTAAGAAGAGCGAAATCCAGTCAGACGCTTTTATGTTTTTAAATACCAGCCAGGAAATCAGAAACAAGCCGATCAGAACGATGGCTATAATCAATTCAATAATTGCTCTTTTGCTCATTGTTTCTCCAATTACTTAGCCGAAGTACCTCTCCAGCAGACCCTTGAATGCCTTTCCGTGTCTTGCCTC
>CACZQT010000121.1 GCA_902783295.1 uncultured Lachnospiraceae bacterium | reverse complement strand
TCCGCCGCCTCCTTCCAGGAGACCACCCGCGTGCTCACCGAGGCCGCCATCCGCGGCAAGGTGGACCCGCTGCTGGGCCTGAAGGAAAATGTCATCATCGGCAAACTGATCCCTGCCGGCACCGGCCTGAAGCGGTACACCGACATCGAGATCAAGGAGAGCACGTACTGAGTTTTCAGTATCCAAAGTCTCGCTACGAGAAATCGCAGCGGGATTTTTTGTATTTTATGTTTCGTTTTCTGTGGTATGCTGTGTCTAATAAGCGAAAGGTGGTGAGGTTGCCTTGGAGACTGTCAAGGGCCCTGACAGCAAAGAAGTGAGAATTGAGCGCATGGTAACCCTGTACCAGCTTCCGCTGCTTCACCTTTGCATTCTGTATCTGCATGATGAAGAACAAGCCAAGGACGCGGTACAGGAGACCTTTATCAAAGCTTATCGGAATCTGGACAGCTTCCGGGCCGAGGCTTCTGAAAAGACCTGGCTGACACGCATTGCGATCAACACCTGCAAGAATATGTACCGCTCCGGATGGTTCAGGCACATTGACCGTTCCGTCAGCCTGGACATGATTGCCGAGCGCCCCGCGCCGGCCAACCAGGAAGACGATGAACTGACGGCAGCGATCCTGAATCTGCCCGTCAAGCTGCGGGAAGTTGCCTTGCTCTGTTGGCTGCAGGGAATGACCTATGACGAAGCTGCCGATATCCTGGGGGTTACCCGGCAGGCTGTCGGCAGCCGATTGAACCGTGCAAGAAAGAAACTGCGTTCCGCTTTGGAAGGATGTGAAAACTATGAACCTGCATGAAGAACAGGAACGGGTCCAGAAGGCCGTTCAGCATTCGCTTGCCCATGTGCAGGAAGATCCATGGCTCACGCAGCGGGTTCTTGCCAATGCGAAAGGAGAAAAACCCGTGAAAAAAAGAGTATCCGCTGCGCTTGTCCTGTGTATTGTCCTTGGCGTGGCCGTCGCGGGATCGGCATGCGCCATCCTGACATCCTCTCAGGTGGCTGAGTTCTTTGGAATTCATTGGGGACACGACCTTGGCGACTGGCTTGAAGGCGGCAAGATCGCCAAGGTTGGGGAATCGTTTACTTTAGATGGCGTTGAATTCACCCTGGATGAAGTTGTCTATCGCGACCGGGGAATCTATGCCGTCGGTACTGCACGCCTGACCAATGACAAGGATGTTCTGGTTCCCATGGATGTGACGGATGGATGGGATCTGGAAGAAGTCGTGCAGGGCGACGAAGCGCAATCGTTGATCCGCCGTGCCAAGGAAACAGGCGGGAGAATGCTTTCCATTGACTGCGCTCCCGAAAGAATCGGTGTGGACAACGGCTCCATGATGAACGCCGGGGATGTGGGAATGTATAATCTCCGGAATGAAGACGGAAGCATTACCTTCTCTTTTGAAACCGGCGGCTATGCGCTGGAGGACGGCACGACCTATCAGATGGAATTGTCGGTTGATGTGGATGAATGGACAGAAACCGGGAGAGCCGGGAAGGATCCGACGGAGCCGCAGACCTGGACAGTGAGTTTCCAGCCGATCGTCATGATGGAAACTGCTGAGCCGGAAAAGGTCGCACAAGTTCCTGTTGAAGCTGAACAACAGGACGGCTATGAGATTCTGGTTCCCGCAGCTTATCGGGAAACAGGCACGCTGCCGGTATACAAGGCTGTCGAAAACAACTTCATGGCTACGGTGCAGCCGGAGTGGTTCAACGCGAGCGGGATCGCAGAAAGAAAAGAAGCGAAAAAGAGTGTCAGCCTGACATTCAACGACCATGCGGAGCTTTCATACAGCGCAGAGGCTGTCTGGTATGCGGAAAACACAGATGAAATGTTCGATTACAACTGGAAGGAAAGAGAAAACTATAATCCCGGAATTGAACCGATGATGCTTCCGAAGCAGGCACTCTCGCAAGATATCGCACAGATGGCCAGTCAGGTTTATTCGGGATATAAAGACTTTACAGAAGGTATTGCATTTGAACATGATCAGCTGACCCTTCTATCTCTGGAGGATGCGAAGCATACGGCGGAAGCGCTCTTTGAAAGGATGGGACTTCAAGGTTATGAACTGGCCTGGAAGCTGGATATGAGCCTCGACCGGATTCGCACCCTGGGAGAAGCCTATAACCGGTTCTGGTTTGAAGGTGAAGGCTACAGCAATGCGCCGCGTCAGGATTACTCTGCTGCAACGGCAGAGGATGAAGGGTACTTCCTGTACTATACGCCGCTGGGTGTAGACAAGATCAGCGATGGGAGACACCAAATCACGCTGTTTGTTTCCAGCCGTGGCATCGTTTATGCCAATATTGTCAGCATGTATAACCGCGCTGAAGCAGTGTACACCCCTGAGAAACTGATCTCTCCGGAGAAAGCTGTAACCCGGCTTTATGCGGAAGCTGCCAAGTCACGGGATGGCATCAAGGTGATCTCTATTGAACGAGTGGCGCTGACCTATGTGGCCGTTCGCGCTGAAAACAAGCAGGATGGTATGGTATTCGCTCCTGTATGGCAAATTCTGT
>CACZQT010000120.1 GCA_902783295.1 uncultured Lachnospiraceae bacterium | reverse complement strand
CCGCCGGCAAACAGCTCATGATGCATGACCGGCACCCCGCCCGCCGTTTTCTTTGTGTTATAAAGCGGACCGGCTTCCCGGGAAATATCCGAAAGTTCCAGTACAGGCAGAGTCGCCATCGCCTCCGGCGAAGAAGGTTCCTCCTGGTAGGCTTTCAGTTCCTTCGTGCCGCGGATCATGGCCTGCTTTTCTTCCGGGGTCATGGCCAGAAGGAGTTTCTCCATCTTATCTGCCAGAGCCGTCTCCCGCTTTTCCGTAAGTCCGGGCACCGGACGGAGGGTGATGACAGCGCTGTGTGTATTTTCAAGCAGACCTTTGCGGATCAGATCTTCAAAATATCCGTCTGTAAGATGTTCCCTCAGGAAACGGAAAGTATCCTCATAGCGCAGGTGGAGCGCCGGATCTCCATCGTAGAGCCAGCTGTCAAAGCAGCCGATCCCGTAAATCAGGCCGCGGGGATAATATCCATAATCCGCTTCCCGGTTTTTGAATTCCATAATGTTCAGGGAAGCTTCCAGTGCCTTCCTGTCGAGTCCCTGCTCCACTTCTTTTTCCAGAGTTTCCCTGACAATCCGCAGGAATTCCTCTTTGCGGTCTTCTTCAGCGTTTTTGGCAATAACCGTAAATAAAGGCTGCAGGCAGGCATTCTGGGCGCCGCCCAGGATCTCTTCACCGATGCCGGCATCCGTCAGAGCCTGTTTTACAGGGGCACCGGGCATTCCCAGCAGCACAGAATCCAGGATCTGCCAGGCTGCATAGGCTTTGGGATCAAAGATGTCTCCGGTCACCCAGTTCTGGGAAAGATATGCCTTCCCGGACGGATCCTCCTCCGCCTCTATCGGATATTCCACAACTTCATCTCTGATTTCCGCAAAAGCCTTCTGGCGGGGAATTTCAGAATGCACCTCCCGGGCTTCATACTGCCCCAGGTACTGCTCATCCAGCCAGACCAGCTGCTCTTCTACGTTGAGATCCCCATAGAGATAAATAAAGCTGTTGGATGGATGATAGTAGGTACGGTGGAATTCCAGAAAATCCTCATAGGAAAGGGTGGGAATCACCGCCGGATCACCGCCGGATTCATTGGCATAAGGAGTATCCGGATAAAGAATGCGCTGAGTATGGCTTTCCAGCACGTCGTCCGGAGAGGAGAATGCACCCTTCATTTCATTGTACACCACGCCGTTAACAGTCAGCGGGCCGTTCTCGTCCTCCAGCTCATAGTGCCATCCTTCCTGGCGGAATATTTTTTCCTGGTGATGAATCTCCGGATGCAGCACTGCGTCCATGTAAACATCCATCAGGTTCCGGAAATCCTTTTCATTGCAGCTGGCTACCGGATAAATGGTCTTATCCGGATACGTCATGGCGTTGAGGAAGGTTTTCAGGGAGCTCTTCTCCAGAGCCATAAACGGATCCTTGACGGGATATTTCCGGGATCCGCAGAGCACGGAATGCTCCAGAATGTGGGGCAGGCCGGTACTGTCAGCCGGCGGCGTACGGAAGCCGATCGTGAACACACGGTTCGGATCGTCGTTTTTCAGGATAAACAGACGGGCCCCGGTCTTTTTATGGCGCAGACGGTAAGCGTCTGAATTGCATTCCGCCAGACGGCTTTCCTCAATCAGTTCATATGCTTCAGGGATATTCATCAGGTCTTGGCTCCTTCGTATGTCACTCGACTTTTCGCAGTATATCGTATTCTTCCAGGGATATCCCCAGATCCACCCGCAGAATCTGTTCCGGGTGCGGGCAGGAATCCATGGCATTTCCTTCCTCGTCCCACATGCCCCGTACCTTCACCGGGAGGTTCCTCCCGTCCGGTTTCATGACTTCCAGTTCCTCGCCTACAGAGAACTTGTTTTTCTGGCGGAAGAACGGCCGGCCTTCCTCATCTGTTTCCACGGTTCCCAGGTAAACAGCTCCCTTCTCATAGGCTTTGCCGCCGTAGATATGGGCGTCGGCATCCGGTCTTCCGAAATAAAAGCCGGTGCAGAAAGGACGTGTCGTACATTTCCTGACTTCTGCCTGATACCAGGGGAGCTTACGGTAGTAAAGTTCCGGATCCTCCCAGTAATCATCAATTGCCTGGCGGTACGCTCTGGCCACTGTAGCCACATAAAGGGCCGTCTTCATGCGCCCTTCCACCTTCCAGCTGTCGATTCCTGCTTCCGCCAGTTCCGGAATGTGGTCGATCATGCAGAGATCCTTTGAGTTGTACAGGGTGGTTCCTTTCTCGTCCTCTTCCACAGGAAAATACTCCCCCGGCCTTGTCTCTTCCATAAGGGCATAGTTCCACCGGCAGGGGTGCGTGCACTCGCCCCGGTTGGCGTCCCGCCCTGTCAGAAAGCTGCTGATCAGGCAGCGGCCGGAATAGGAAATACACATGGCGCCGTGTACAAAGGCTTCCATTTCCATGTCTTCCGGAATCTGTGCGCGGATTTCCGCCAGTTCCAGAAGGGAAAGCTCCCGGGCGGCTACCACACGCTTTGCCCCCAGTTTCTGCCAGAAGAGCCAGGTCCCGAAATTCGTATTGTTGGCCTGTGTACTGATATGGATCTCACACTCCGGCATCACTTCCCTGGCCATGGAAAACAGGCCGGGATCTGACAGAATCAGTCCGTCCGGCTTGACGTTTTTACAAAGCAGAAAATACTTCAGGGCCGGCCGCAGATCCTCGTTGCGGGCAAAAACGTTCGCGGCCACAAAAACTTTTGCCCCATGCGCATGAGCAAAAGCAATGCCTTCTTTCATCTCCGGGAATGTAAAGTTCTTTGCTTTTGCCCGCAGGCTCAGAGCTTCCCCGCCGATATAAACAGCATCCGCCCCATATATTACGGCCGTCTTCAATCCTTCCAGGCTTCCTCCCGGCATCAGCAGTTCCGGTTTCTTTCGTTTCTCCGGCATAATCCTCCTCACCGGACATGCATTCCATGTCCGTATCGGGACAAGGGACGGAAGCGCTTCTCACACCACCGTCCCTTGTCCTTCTATGATTTTCTGACACTCACCGCCACACCGTCTCCTACAGGCAGAATAGCAGTCTCCAGTTCATTCCGATGTTTTATTTCATACAGGAATTCCCGCATGCGTGCGTGAATCGTCCGTTCCCTTCTCGGGATGGCATAGCGGGATTCCAGCAGTGTACCTTCCTGCAGTACATTATCCGAAACCAGAATCCCCTCCGGTGCCAGCAGGCGCAGCAGATCCGGAAGCAGAAGTGGGTACTGGCCTTTCGGCCCGTCCAGGAAGATAAAGTCAAACGCCGGGGCAAGGTCCTGCAGAATTTCTCCCGCATCCCCCTGCAGCAGCGTAATCCGGTCCGAAACGCCGGCCCGCCGGATATATTCCCGGGCATCCGCCAGCCGTTCTTCCGACAGTTCCATAGTAGTAATATGCCCTTCCGGAGGAAGAACAGACAGCATCACCAGGGCTGAATAGCCGATGGCTGTCCCGATTTCCAGAACCCGGCGCGGTTTCCTGACTGTAAGAATCGTTCTCAAAAACGCCGCCGTTTCCGGCCTGATCACAGGAATGTATTCCTTCCGGGCTCTTTGTTCCATCTCCTGCAGCAGCGGGGGACCGTCCGGTTCCAGGGAACGCAGATATACAGACAGGCGTTCCGCGTCCATATCAGGCGCCGCCTCCCAGGGCAGGAGCTGCCGTTCCATCATCCTGACCCTCCGGCTTTACCGACATAATTGCTATCATTTCCGAGATATCCTGGGCGGTGTTCAGCACATACGTACCCGGATACAGTTTATATCCGTAAATCATTGCCTGAACCACAAAAACCTGGGAATCCCGGATCAGGCTCCTGCGCTTCAGCAGGTCTCCGATATCCCGGATCGACATCTCCTGCGTAATCGTTACCGCTACATCCTTCCCGGGCTGTGCCGTGACAGGGCTGGAATGGAATACCGAATACCCGAAGGTATAGGCCCGTCCGGCCAGGGTCACTGCCGCAACCACCAGAACTGCATAGGCAAAGAGCCGGATCAGCACCCGGCCGATCAGCAGTGCTGCGGAAACAGCCTTTTTCTTTCTTTTTCTTGCCATTTCTCCTTGCCCCTTTCCCGGAATCCCATCAGGCTTCCATAATCACCGGCAGAATCACCGGGCAGCGTTTCATCTTTTTCCACAGGAAATCGTTCAGATCGTCACGGATCGTATTCCGGATCCGGTTCCAGTCCGTAATTCTCCGGTCTTGGCAGGACAGCACAGATTCCAGCACGACAGACCGGACTTCTTCTACCAGTTCTTCGTTATCCCGGATATAGACAAAGCCGCGGCTGATCACTTCCGGTCCGGAGATCAGCTGGTTTGTACCCTGCTCCAGAACCACAACCGCTATTATGATGCCGTGCTGCGCCAGCGTCTGCCGGTCACGAAGCACGATATTGCCTACGTCGCCGATACCGAGGCCATCCACCATCAGACTGCCCACCGGTACACGTCCGATAACCTCTGCCGTGTCCTCTGTAAGTTCCAGGACATCCCCGGAATGCAGAACGAAGATCTCGTCCTTTGCTTTGCCGAGTTCTTCGAGCATGGCTGCATGTTCCTGGCGGTGGCGGAATTCCCCGTGCACCGGCACGGCAAACTTCGGCTTCACCAGCGCGTACAGCAGCTTGATTTCCTCCCGGCAGGCATGACCGGATACGTGTGTATCCTGGAAAAGCACCTTGGCGCCTAACTGTGCCAGATCATTCATGACACGGGATACAGCCTTCTCATTGCCCGGAATCGGCGTAGAGCTGAAGATAATGGTATCTCCCGGCTCAATGGTGACCTTCCGGTGGATATTGGCAGCCATCCTCGAGAGAGAAGCCATCGTCTCGCCCTGGCTTCCGGTAGTGATCAGAACCGTCTGTTCTTTCGGATAACGGTTCAGTTCTTCAATCGGAATCAGACAGTTTTCCGGAACCTTGATATAGCCCAGTTCCACAGCGGCGGAAATGATATTCACCATGCTCCTGCCGTCTACAACTACCTTTTTGTGATAACGGGCCGCTGTATCGATGATCTGCTGCACCCGGCTGACATTCGAAGCAAAGGTGGAAACAATAATCCGCCGGTCCTGGTTTTCAGAAAACATTGTTTCGAAAGTTTTTCCGACCCACTGTTCTGATTTGGTGAAGCCTTCCCGGAAGATGTTGGTGCTGTCACAGAGCATCGCCAGGACGCCCTTTTTCCCCAGCTCCGCAAAGCGGGCCAGGTCAACCGGTTCTCCGAATACCGGCGTATAATCGATTTTAAAATCTCCGGTATGGATAATGGTGCCTACCGGTGTATGGATTGCCAGTGCGGCAGAATCCACAATGCTGTGGTTGACGCGGATATATTCCACCCGGAAATCCCCGGCCGCAATCACCTGGCCGTACTTCACAATTTTCCTTTTGGCGGTTTTCGGTGCCGGTCTTTCCTCCAGCTTTCCTTCAATGATGGCCATGGTAAGTTTCGTTCCGTAAACTGTTACCGGAATCTTCTGAAGTACATAAGGCAAAGCGCCGATATGATCCTCATGGCCGTGTGTAATAAAAATCCCCTTGACCTTCTCCAGGTTTTCTTCCAGATATGAAGTATCCGGAATGACCAGGTCCACGCCCAGCATGTCATCGTCCGGAAACGCGGAACCGCAGTCCACGATAATAATGCTGTCACCGTACTCAAAGGCGGTGATGTTCATACCAATCTGTTCCAGTCCCCCCAGGGGCAGTACTCTCAGTCCATTACAATTCTCAGTCAAAATTCCTCCTGTTCTATTACCCTTCCAGGTCTACGTCGTCCAGCAGTTCGGCAAAAACGGACAGCAAGGTATCCAGCAGTGCTTCATCCTCTACCCATTCATACACTGCCTCGTCCTCGCTGCCTGCCGAACACTCTTTTAAAATATAACAGTCCCCGTCTCCCTGTTCAGTATCCGTTGCTAAAATATAATTATTCCCCATCAGGCGGGTGCTCTCCAGAACAAACAGTTCCACAGTCTCGCCCGCATCGCCTTCCAGACGGATTTTCTCCATATGCATACCTCTGCCTGCCGCGCGGTTCCGCAGCAGAATTCCGGAGCGGCGCTCCGGACAGCCCTGTCTCCGGGAGCTTCCGGTTTTTCTTTACGGGGCTTCTTTACTGCCCGGGCTGTCAAGATAACCCTGCAGGATCATAGCCGCGGCGATCTGGTCAATCGTTTCCTTCCGGTGCTCCCTGCGGACGCCTTCTTCTATAAGAACCCGTTCCGCCGCCATCGTCGTAAGCCTCTCATCCCACAGGATTACAGGCAGACCGGTCCGGCGCTCCAGCATATCACGAAACGCCAGCGTCTTTTCCGCCCTCTCTCCCAGGGTATTGTTCATGTTCTTCGGAAGCCCCAGAACCAGCCGGTCTGCCCCGTATTCTGCCGCAAGGGCTTCTATTTTGGCCAGGGTCTGCCGCAGTTTGTCTTCCTGCTTCCGCTCGATTGTCAGAAGCGGCTGTGCTGTAATCCCCAGTAGATCACTCACTGCCACTCCGACCGTTTTTGATCCGTAATCCAGCCCCAGAATCCTGGCCATGGCGCTCACCTCTTGGCGTCCAGATAACGGATATAGATCCGCATCAGTTCTTCCAGGATTTCATCACGCTCTACTTTCGAAATCAGGCTGCGGGCCCCCCGGTAATTCGTTATATATGTCGGGTCTCCGGACATAATATATCCAACGATCTGGTTGACAGGATTATACCCTTTTTCGTTCAGTGCATCATATACATGTTCCAGAACATCACTGACCTTCATCGTATTATCGGTAACCGCGGTAAAACTCTGGGTCTTCTGAATATCTGCCATGTCGCCTCCCGTGTATGCATTTTATATTCCGCCTGCCGATTTCAGCCGGCAGTTCCCCGTCCGTTCCGTCCGGCATTCTCACCTGACAGCGCCTTTCATCCGTGTTTCCTGCCCTCCGGTTCACATTTGCATACCTCATTTCATCTTAATACAAATTCCGGGTTTGTGCAAGGCTTTCCGCGGCAGAAGCTTATGAAGAATTCGTGAACATGGTACTATCCACAGCCCTGCCGCCGTCACCAGGGCTGTGGATAGTATTATGGTTTTATTCTTCCGGCAGCATCGTCTCTTCCAGGATCACCCGTATTATATCCCCGGCATTCCGGCCTTCCGCAGCCGGCACCCACACATTGATATACTCACGGGTAGTACCGGTAAAGCCCGGCTGCCCGTCCCGCACATCTTCCTTTTCCAGAAGCACTTCCACTTCGCGGCCGACATAATACCTGCGGAATGCTTCGGTATACGCAGCCTGCTGTTCCTGAAGCACATGGCTCCGTCTGGTCTTTTCTTCCTCCGGCACCTGGTCTGCCATGCGGTCTGCACGGGTCCCTTTCCGTCTGGAATATTTGAAAATGTGCGCTTCGTAAAGTCTGATATCTTCCAGAAAAGCCCTTGTCTGCTCAAACTCTTCCGGCGTTTCCCCGGGAAATCCTGCGATGACATCGGTCGTAATGGCAGGATGGTCAAAAGCAGTTCGGAGCAGACGGCATTTCTCCCTGTATTCTTCCGGTGTATAGTGACGGTTCATCCTCCGAAGCGTATCCCCACAGCCGCTCTGCAGTGAAAGGTGGAAATGAGGGCATATCTTTTCGCAGGCAGCCATTCTCCGCACGAAGGACTCTGTGATAATGCGAGGTTCCAGGGATCCCAGACGGATCCTTGCAATCTGAGGAATCTGCGCCAGTTTTTCCACCAGGTCTGCCAGAGCTGTCCCCCAGGGTTCCTGTCCGGCTGCAGTTTCCGGCAGCTCCTTTTTCCCGCCGGCCGGAACGAAATCTGTACCATAAGAACTGATATGGATACCTGTGAGTACGATCTCCCTGAAACCGGCGGCTGCCAGAATCTTCGCTTCGAGTACAATCTCCTCCGGACGGCGGCTTCGCACCCGTCCACGGACATAGGGAATCAGGCAGTAAGAGCAGAACTGATTGCAGCCATCCTGAATTTTGATAAAAGCCCGGCTGTGTTCCCGGCTCGCTCCCAGCTGCATGGATTCAAACTGCCGGGAAGCGCCAATATCCTCTACGCTGTTCGTTCTGCTTTCAATCAGTTCTGCCAGGCGGCTCTTCTGATCATTTCCGACCACCAGATCCACTGCATCATCCTCTGCAGCCCGGTCCGGATCCGCCTGCACATAACAGCCGGCGGCTACAATCAGCGCTTCCGGGTTCATCTTTCTGGCACGGTGCAGCATCTGCCGGGATTTCCGGTCTGCGATATTTGTGACCGTACAGGTATTTACCACATAGATATCCGCCGGTCCGTCAAAAGGAACAATCTCATAGCCTCTTTCTTCCATCTGGCGGATCATAGCTTCCGTCTCGGCTGCATTTACTTTACAGCCCAGATTGTGGAACGCAATTCGTTTCTTATCCATTTCCGTCCTTTTCTTTATATCGTCCAAACACCGAATATACGCTTGACATTTTTCTCCCTATATTTTATATTTATATAAGCTGAGAAAGGATCATCTTAGATCTCTTTTCCGAAATGCATAAAAACTCTCGGCCCGCCCCTTGGGAGAAAGGAAATGTAAATTATGACAACCGTACAGATTATGCTGAACTCGATCGACAAAGTAAAGCACTTTGTAAATGACATCACCCGTTTCGACAGCGATTTCGACCTGGTATCCGGTCGTTATGTCATCGATGCGAAATCCATCATGGGTATCTTCAGCCTGGATCTTTCCAAACCCATCAACCTGAGCATCCATTCGGAGAGCGAACTGGCCGAAATCCTGGAAGTTCTGAAACCGTATATCATCGAATAAGCGGCGGGAAACAGTTCCCTTCACCACGGAACAGACCCTTCTTACAACAAGCACAGGAGTCCGAGGAAAACCTCGGACTCCTTTTTTATCTCATAGGAAATTCCTCCGGATTTCCTATGAGATAAAAACACTCCGTGTGGGTGCGCAGGTGCGCGTAAAGGTATTTTG
>CACZQT010000119.1 GCA_902783295.1 uncultured Lachnospiraceae bacterium | reverse complement strand
TTCAGAATATAGCCGGAATTGTCCATGTTCAGAAGCGTCAGGGCAAAACTGGACTGTCCGCCCATGCCTTCGAAGGCATTGTACTTTACCAGCCCCGTCTTCTGAATGGTGCCGGCCAGGCTCCGGTTCAGGACCTTCATTACGTCCTTGTTCGCCATATCTTTATTCTGAAAGCTTTGCAGCCGGCGGTAAATATCCACAATGTTATCTTCCAGCGTTTCCGCGTCCTTGCCGCGCATAAAAAGATCGTATCTTCTCTGCAGGAATTTCATTCTTCCTGCCTGCACCAGTATTACGATCAGCAGAACCAGGACCAGAACGATCAGAAGCATGGTGATCCAGGAAGAATGAATCCCTATTTGTTCAAACGGATCTTTGCTAAGCAGATTCATCAGATTATCCATATTCTTTTCCTGCCTTATCCGTGTTTCTTCAATATCTCCGCAATCCGCTCCAGTTCATCCAGGGAATAGTAATCGATGGTGATCCGTCCCTTTCCTTTTCCCTGCCGCCGGATCTGTACCTTGGATCCGATGGCGTTCTGGAGTTCTTCCGCCAGTTTCTCATAAGCGGCCGCGTCCCCGGGTGATTCCTGCAGCACCGTTTTCTCTTTCTCCGGCTCCTGCAGTTTCTTCACCAGCTTCTCTGTTTCCCGTACGCTCAGGCCATTTTCCGCTACCTGCCTGGCAGCTTCTTCCTGTTCTTCCGGTTTTTCCAGAGACAGGAGTGCCCTCGCGTGCCCTTCTGAAAGCTTTCCTTCGCGAAGCAGTTCCCGCACGCCTTCCGGCAGACGCAGCAGCCGTATCCGGTTGGTGATGACCGTGCGGCTCTTCGACAGTTTTTCCGCCAGATCTTCCTGCCTGTAGCCGAATTCCTCCAGCAGTCTCTGGTAAGCCTGCGCCTCCTCGATCACATCCAGGTCTTCACGCTGGATATTTTCTATGAGGGATATCTCCAGAATCTCCTGGTCGGAATAATCCCGTACCAGGACAGGAACTTCTTTCAAACCCGCCAGCTTTGCAGCCCGCCATCTCCGTTCCCCTGCGATAATCATGAACCGGGACCCGACAGCCTTTACCAGAAGAGGCTGCAGAACCCCGAACTGACGGATTGATTCTGCCAGTTCCTGCAGGCTTTCCTTCGGAAATGTCCGGCGGGGCTGCTTTTTATTCCGCTCAATCTCCGTAATCTTTACCAGACGCGCTTTTTCCACGCCCTCTTCCGGAACTTCCGTTCCTGCTTTTGAAAGCTCTGCCGTTTCAGGGACGGAGGACGAAACAGTATTTTTCTTTTCCGCTGCCTCCTGCGGCCGGCTTTCTTCGCGGCCTGCCGGACGCCGGTTGGGAATCAGCACATCCAGGCCTTTTCCCAGTGCTTTTTTTGCTGCCATATGTCTCTCCTCGCCGTTTCAGCGGCACTTATCCCTTATACTCCATGACCTCTCTGGCCAGTTTCCGGTAACTTTCCGCGCCGGCGGACCTGGAATCATACCGTGTAATCGGCATTCCGTAACTCGGCGCTTCCGCCAGCCGCACATTTCTCGGAATAATTGTTTTATAGATTCTCTGCTTCAGGTGGTCTTTGACATTTTCCACCACCTGCAGAGAAAGATTTGTTCTGGCATCGTACATGGTAAAGACAACGCCTTCCACTGTCAGCACCGGGTTCAGCCTCTCCCGGACCAGATCGATGGTGTACATCAGCTGGGAAAGCCCTTCCAGCGCATAATACTCGCACTGGATAGGAACCAGGACTGAGTCCGCTGTGGTAAGCGCGTTCACTGTCAGCATGCTGAGAGCCGGCGGACAGTCGATCAGAATGAAATCATACCGGTCAGAAACCGTCTGTACCTGTTTCTGCAGAAGATATTCCTTGTCCGGAATACCGATCAGTTCTATTTCCGCCCCGGAAAGATTGACATTGGAAGGAACCAGATCCAGGTTCTCCACCTGGGTATGGCAGATACAGTCTTCGATCTTTTCTTCTCCGAGCAGAATCTCATATACGGTATGATCTCCGCTTTTATCCTCCCCCAGGCCGCTGGTGGTATTGCCCTGAGGATCCATGTCAATCACCAGCACTTTCTGCCCGCTTTCCGCCAGACATGCGGAGAGATTGATGGCTGTCGTTGTTTTCCCGACGCCGCCTTTCTGATTTGCGATTGCTATCGTGCGTTTCATAGGACATCCCCCCTTTTGCAGCATCTGGGGAAACGCTGATTAAAGCGTTTCCCGCGCGAAATGCGCAGCGCGAAGCGCTTTCCTTAGCGCATTTCTGCGCATCCTTCGGAGAATTTCTAAGTAAACACTGATTTAATCAGTGTTTACTTAGACTTATGCATCATACCACATAACCCAGTAAGCGTCAAAGCCTCTTTCGTTTTCTTTCACAGCCTTCTGAACCATAGATGATACTGGCCTTTTTCATCAAGGTGGAAATTTCAAGAACGCTGATTGAATCAGTGTTTCCTTAAAAAATCTCTGGCGGATGCTCAGAAATGCACGGAGGAAGGTGCTGCGCATTTTTCGTGGGAGATGCCTTAATAAGCGTTTCATTAACGTAAATCAGCGCAAAAATCATTAAGAATCTTGCAGAATCAATAAATATGTGATAACATGATTTATAGTAATCTTGTTGCTCAAAGCCTGTCGTTTTGGCAAGAATGAATCGGACAGTAAATGATACGATTTTTCTGCATCGCGTCATTTCTGTCCGGGCGGGAGGCTGCCATGTCTATTTCTGTACATAGTGAAACCGGAAAACTGCGGAAGGTTATGCTGCACCGTCCGGGAAAAGAACTGGAGCATCTGGTCCCGGAGGAACTGGACCGGCTGCTTTTTGACGATATCCCCTATTTGAAAACCGCCCAGGCGGAACACGATGCCTTCGCTTCCCTGCTGCGTGAAAACGGAGTTGAAGTCTGCTATCTGGAAGACCTGATGGCGGAAGTACTGCAGATGGTTCCTGAATGCCGGGAAACTTTTGTACGTGAGTTCATCCTGGAGGGCGGGAGCACGGCAGCTTCCATGGAGGAAGAGCTGTTTTCTTATCTGATGGCCAGCTCCACGGAAAAAGAACTGGTCCTGAAGACCATGTCCGGCATTTCCGGGGAAGAACTGGGGCTGAACAATCGTCATCCCCTGGCCCGGATAGCCAGAAGCGGGCACAGATTCCTGCTGGATCCTATTCCGAACCTGTATTTCACCAGGGATCCTTTTGCCTGCATCGGACATGGCGTCAGTCTGAACCATATGTATTCAGCTACGAGAAACCGGGAAACCATTTACGGGCATTATATCCTGAAATATCATCCGGACTACGCCGCGAATGTACGCCTGTATTACCATCGCCATGCCCCGCACCGCATTGAAGGCGGGGATATCCTGAACCTCAGCCGCAGGGTCGTTGCCGTTGGAATTTCCCAGAGAACCCGTCCGGAAGCCATCGAACTGCTGGCGGAAAACCTGTTCCGCGAGGAAAGCTGCGAAGTCGAAACCGTTCTGGCAGCGGATATCCCCAATCTGCGTGCTTTCATGCACCTGGATACCGTTTTTACGCAGACAGACCGGGATAAATTCCTGATTCATCCCGGGATCCTGGGCAGCCTGCGCCTGTTTCATATCACCCGGGGAAGCTGTTCCGAGCGGCTGTGCGTACAGGAGCTTACGAAACCGCTGGAAACCGTGCTGGCACACCTGCTGGAACTGGATAAAGTTACGCTCATTCCCTGCGGAGGAAACGACCGGGTCGCTTCCGAGCGGGAACAATGGAACGACGGATCCAATACGCTCTGCATCGCGCCGGGAACGGTGATTGCCTATGACCGCAACCAGATCACCAATCAGGTAATGCGGGAACACGGAATCCGTGTCTTGGAAATCCCCAGTTCGGAGCTTTCCAGAGGGAGGGGAGGTCCCCGATGCATGAGCATGCCTCTGATCAGGGATGATGCAGAATGAAGAGCAGCGCTCAAAACGGGCTGCACTGACAAAGAGTTTGGCTCAGACGAGTTGCCCGGACGTAGAATACTGCACAAAAACGATTGCACGGATGAAGAATACTGCACAAAAGAATAGCGCGGACAAAAAGTAGCGCGCAGGTTTCACTACATATATAGTATATACCTTAAGAGGAGGAAAAAAGATGTCTTTCAAACTGCCGGAATATCATGCGCCGGGTTTTGATGCGCCTGCCCTGCAGAACGCGCCGGATGTAACGACTGCCGAGGCTGATATGGACGGTGTCGCCCCTGAGTATTTTCACAG
>CACZQT010000118.1 GCA_902783295.1 uncultured Lachnospiraceae bacterium | reverse complement strand
TTTCAGGCAGTCTCAGGTTCTGTACACGAATGGCATGAACATGTCACTGCAGATCCTTATGGTAGTGGCAGGCTACGAAATGCCCCGGCGCCACTTTTCTCCAGGCAGGTATTTCCATCGAGCAGATTTCGCAGGTATGGAAGCATCTGGTATGGAAGTGACAGCCGGCCGGAGGATTGATGGGGCTGGGAACCTCGCCCTGCAGATGGATTCTCTCCCGCCGCTTCTCCGGATCGATCTGCGGAATAGCGGAAAGCAGGGCTTCCGTGTACGGATGACAGGGATTTTCATACAGGCTCTTGTACGGGCCGATTTCCACCAGCCTTCCCAGGTACATAACACCCACACGGTCGCTGATCTGGTAAATGACGTTCAGATTGTGGGAAATAAACAGGTACGTAAGCCCCAGTTTATCCTTCAGTTCCATCAGAAGATTCAGCACCTGCGCCTGTACCGAGACATCCAGCGCGGACACCGCTTCGTCGCAGATGATCAGCTCCGGCTTCAGGGCGAGAGCCCGGGCGATGCCGATGCGCTGCTTCTGTCCGCCGGAAAGCTCATAAGGATAGCGGCTCAGATGATATTCCGCCAGTCCCACCAGTTCCAGCAGATGGATGATATCCGCTTCGATCTGTTTCTTATCCTTGATGCCATGGATCAGGTAAGGTTCCGTCAGAATCTGCTTCACGGTCCGCCTGGGATTCAGGCTGGCGGAAGGATCCTGGAAGATGACCTGGATTTTTTTCCGCATTTCTTTCATTTCACGCGGAGAAAGCTTTGAAAGATCCTGTCCCTGGTAAGAAACGCTTCCTCCCGACAGGGGAATCAGGTTCAGGAAAGCCCTGCCCAGGGTGCTCTTCCCGCAGCCGCTTTCCCCGACAATGCCCAGCACCTCTCCCTTCCGGATGGACAGGCTGACGCCGTCCACGGCTTTTACATTGGCTTTTCCGTTCTTGCCGCGGAAAGTCACGCTGACATTGTCCGCTTTCATCAGGACATTCTTTTCCGGTTCCGGAGCTTCTACGATATCTACTTCATCAGCAGGACTTTTGATCATGACTTCTCCTCCTTCGGAACCGCGGCAGCGCCTTCCCTCTCTCCCTGCTGCTCATACAGCCAGCAGCGCACGCGCCGTCCGTCCGGCAGTTTCATCACGCAGGGATCTTCCTTTCCGCAGCGCGGCATGGCGGAAACACAGCGGGGCGAAAAACTGCAGCCGTTCACCGGCTCGGTAGGGTTCGGTACCGTACCCTCGATCATGGGCAGGGCGCCGCGTTCCTCCGACATCTGCGGAATCGACTCGATCAGTCCTTTGGTATAGGGATGTTTCGGATCCCGGAAAATAACGGAAGCCGGCGCTTCTTCAAAAATCCGTCCGGTATACATAACCAGCACGCGTTCGCAGATCTCGCTGACCACTCCGAAATCATGAGTGATCATCACAATCGCGGTCCCCCGCTCCTTATTCAGGCTGCGAATCAGGTCCAGAATCTGGGCCTGGATGGTAACGTCCAGAGCCGTTGTAGGTTCATCGCAGAAAAGGATTTCAGGCTCACAGGCCAGCGCCATGGCAATCATGACACGCTGCTTCATACCGCCGGACATCTGATGCGGATACTCGTGCATGCGGCGCTTCGCATTGGCGATCCCCACATCGTTCATCAGCTTTTCCGCTTCCGCCATGGCCTCCTTTTTCTTCATGCCGCGGTGCAGGATCAGGGATTCCGCGATCTGGCTGCCGCAGGTCAGGATGGGGTTCAGGGAAGTCATCGGCTCCTGAAAGATCATGGAGATTTTATTGCCCCTCAGCCGGATCATCTGATTCTCCGGGAGCGTAAGGATGTCCTGGCCGTGAAACAGGATCTTTCCGGAGATAATCTTCCCCGGGGGATTCGGAATCAGCCGCATGCAGGCCAGAGACGAAACGCTTTTCCCGCTGCCGCTCTCCCCGACAATCCCCAGGGTGTCACCGGGATATAAGTCAAAACTGAGGTTGTTGACCGCATGGACAACTCCCTCTGCCGTATGAAAATCGATGCTCAGATCCTGTACCTGAAGCAGAGGTTCACGCTGGTTCACTCCCATAACGAAGACACTCCTTGATGCTGCGCTGATAAAAGCAGTAATAATTATTAATAGTCAGGAGGAGCCGGCATTTACCGCAGACGGCTTCCCCGATTCCCATAAAAATGCATTATTTCAGCTACGAATTCATAAATATAACCAATTTACCCTATATATCGAACATTTATAAGAGATACTATCGGTTTTGTTGCTAGGATAATAACAGATTCTCATCTGCTCGTCAACCAGTGTTGTGTATAAATATTAAATTTCTATACACAAAGTAAAAGTGGGACAGGGAGACGTCTCTGATTGTCCCGGCAGCCTGGAAAAAACAGAAACGTCTCCCTGTCTCACGCCCCCAATCTTTTCCCTTGACGCCTCTTTTTTGTCTGTGATAAAATAGTCTGAGGTTCAGATATCAGTACATTCTATCGTGGCAT
>CACZQT010000117.1 GCA_902783295.1 uncultured Lachnospiraceae bacterium | reverse complement strand
CAGCTGCCTGAAAAGCCGGAAGACCGGGAAGCAGCTGCTTAACAGTGCGTTTGATATTGGCGGCGGGCGGCCGAAAATCTATTTTGTTCCGCTGGACCGGCGACTGCTCGGGGTGCTTTATTATGAAGGCAGGGAGTATGACTTTAATTTCTCCAAGCTGCATCTGGCAGTAAAGACTGAGTTTTCTTTTGAAGAACAGGACGATCTGGTAATCTGGCACGTCCGGCAGGAAAACATTCATGCGGTTATGGAGACAGAGGTGCAATGCTTCAAAAAAGACATGCTGCTGGTGAATTACGAAGCGCCGGACGGCACTAAGAAGCATAACCGGCTTTGGAACGGCGGGAACGGCTGGGGGA
Source organism: uncultured Lachnospiraceae bacterium (assembly GCA_902783295.1). Lineage (GTDB taxonomy): Bacteria > Bacillota > Clostridia > Lachnospirales > Lachnospiraceae > UBA3305. The sequence continues at coordinate 4,744 of CACZQT010000117.1, read as the reverse complement.
CCGTACGTCTGTATGAGAAAAAAGCCGGACAGCTTGTTCTGGCAGATGAACTGGAAGCAACGCATATCGGATGCGAGTACGGTGAATACGGAGAACAGGGAGAATACGGTAAAACGGAATCTTAAGGAAACACCGGGTTAATCAGTGTTTGCTTAACGCAGCAAAGGCCGGAAGGCGGATTTCCGGGGCCGGACAGGGTTTCCGGGCATATCAGGGAGGTATTGTATTATGGAATTTCAGGAACTGATCAAGGCGCGCAGAAGCATACGTTCTTATGAGGCGGATCCCATCGCGCATGAGGAACTGGTTTCGATTCTGAAACAGGCTCAGCAGGCTCCTTCGTGGAAGAACCAGCAGACGTCCAGATGCTATGTGGCGGAGACGCCGGAAGTGCTGGAGAAGCTTCGGGAAACCGGACTGCCGTCCTTTAATCAGACGAGCAGTGCAAATGCCGTACTGATCGTAACAACATTTGTGAAGGATGTTGTCGGATTTGGAGACGGACAGCCGGTGAATGAGGCAGGCAATTTCTGGGGGGCTTATGATCTGGGCCTGCACGATGCGTACCTGGTGCTGGCTGCATCCAATGCGGGATATGATACGCTGATCATGGGAATCCGGGAAGCAGAGGCGATCCGGAAGGAACTGCAGATCCCGGAAAACGAGCAGATCATGTCAGTGATCGCTGTCGGGAAGAGAGCAAAGGAACCCATGGACAGGCCGCGCAAAGCCCTGGAGGAAGTCGTAAAGTTCTTTTAGACAGGGGAGATGAGACATAGCAAAATGCAACCGTTTTCCCGATGTATAGTTACGATAAATGAATACTTATCAGAAAGAAAAACTGCCGCCAGTCTGACGGCAGTTTTTCTTTCGGCTGTTGTTTCTCCGGCTGCTGCGGCAGCGAACCGCTTCAGCAGAGTGACGTGTGCACCTTATTACAGAATAAATGCGACTGCAAAATTGAAGGCAGCACAGAGCAGGACACTGATCGGGACGGCGACCATCAGCAGGCGGTTGAACAGAATTCCGCGTTCCTCTTCATTTCCGCAGGAACCCATGATCAGGGAACCGCCGGAAGAGAAAGGACTGATGGCGCTGGACTGGGCACCAAGTACCGTGCAGGCAAACAGGGCTACCGGATTGATGCCTGCGGAGGCTGCAATACCGGGAATCAGCGGGAACAGAGCAGGGGCCACAACTCCTGTGGTGGAGCTGAAGAAGCTCATGATGGCACCGACGATACTGAAGGCGATGGGAACCAGAGGAGCGGGCACGTTGGCGCCGATCCAGGTGGAAAGAGCTTCGATGGTACCGGCCTTTACGGCTACGGCAATCAGCATTCCGGCACCGGCGATCATCAGGATAGTATTCCAGGGGATTTTCGCAATGGCATCTTTCTGGGGAGCCAGCTTCATGAGGAAGGCGATGACCGCAAAGATGACAGCGACAAGGCCAACGTCAATTTTACCGCTCACATAGGAGATCCAGGAACTGCCGGGAAGCAGAATCTTCAGCAGGGGGAAGATCAGAACGACGACCATCATGGCGATCATCAGTGTCAGGGTCTGTTTCTGCTTTTTGTCGAAGGGTTCCGGTTTCTTAAAGGTTACGCCTTTTCCGATGTTCCGGTTGGATTTGAAACCGAAACGGAACACGGTGATCAGTATCAGGGAGAAGAGAACTGCAAACAGGAAAATCTGCATTTCCATGCCGAAGGTTTCCACGGCAGCAAGCTCCGGGGCAGATTCATAGGCCGTATCCGCCAGGCCGCGGAAAATGACGCCCAGATTGGAAGTGGGGAAATTGCCGCCGGCCAGGGCGCCGGCATTGATGGCGACAGCGCCGGTCAGCTTGTCCATACGGGATTCTTCACAGATTACCAGGGTGATGGGAGCAAGGAAAGCCAGAACGGTAAAGAATGTAGCACCCATAATAGAAAGAACAACGGCTACCGCGAAGAGCGCATAAGGCAGCAGTCCGGGGAAAGACCGGCAGGCATAAAGCAGTGCGCCGGACATTTTTTCCAGAGTGCCGTTGATCGCGGCTACATTGTAAAACAGAGATACCGACAGTATAACGAACATGGTGCTGACAGGCCAGAACCCGATGACTTCCTTGGGTTTCAGTCCCATGACGAAGCAGCCGATGATGTAGGCAAATACAATACAGAACAGACCGGTGTTGATATTTGTTTTATATCCCAGGAAAATGGCGATGGCGATTGCCAGAATGATCATTGCGCTTAACATGTTTCTTCTCCTCTATGATAATGTTTTTTCAGGCTTCGATTCCGAGCAGCTTATAGGGGATAGTCCGGGTCATGCAGGTCAGTTCCTCTTCGGAAACACCATGATCTGCCAGATACTGCATGTATTCTTCCATAGCCAGTTCCCAGTGGGGATTTTCTGTCTGGCCGCCATCTGTATCCACCATGACATTCCGGCAGCCCACCTCCCGGATAATGGCCAGGTTGTCCGGCAGGTTGCTCTTATACTTGCCGCCGCCCATGTTCTGGGCATAGCACCGCTCCAGAATGACGTCATAATCGCGTACCAGCCTCACCTGATCTTCGACGCTCATATCTACTACCCACCATTCCGGATGGGTGATCACAATTTTCCGGATCCCGGCGTCCCGGGCTGCTTCTACTACAGTAAACGCCTCTTCGGGAGATACATGAGCTGTTCCGAGGGTGACATCATAATCCCGGATCAGTGAAAACACGGTCTGAAGTTCGGGAACCACTTTGTTGTCCCGTACCAGTTCAATTCCCTTCGCAGGATCCTGCCCCATTTTCTCCAGATGCCGTTTTGCAGATTGCGTCGGAAGCCAGACAACTTTCGCTCCCAGCTTCAGGGCTTTTTCAACCGCTTCAGGATTGACTCCGCCGATGACTTTGTTCATGACTACACCGCCGTACATGGTAAATCCGGTGTTTTCTCCGTATGTCCGGCGGATAAATTCGTTGGCCATAGCCGCACGGCTGACCGTGAATCCCAGATGGGATTTGATCACGATTGCCCTGGCCCCAACCCGTACACCGGCTTCGGCCAGTTCAAAGTCGTTGTAGGCACGAAGCCGGAGATCCGGATTCGTGTGTACATGCATATCACAGACACCTTTCAAAGAAACTTTACCCATACCCTTACCTCCCTGGGTTTTATGTTTGATTGAATTATATAAAAAGAAAGCTATCGGCGAAAGACAAAATATGCTATACTTGATATCGGAAAAACCGATAGAAAGGACATGGAATGAAATGGAAGTGAAAGAACTGAATTATCTGATTGCCATTGCGGAGGAGAAAAGTATTTCCAGGGCAGCAGAACGCCTGTTTATGGCACAGTCCAGTCTGAGTCAGTTTCTGAAGGGGCTGGAGAGTGAATTGGGAAATCAGTTGTTTTTCCGTACATCCACCGGAGTACGGCCTACGGAATCCGGAAGGATTATGGTGGAGTATGCATACCGGACTCTTTCTGAATATCATAGTGCCCGGGATCAGATGCAGGATATTCAGGAACTGGAAAAGGGCAGGGTACTCATGGGGATCAGCACTTTTCGAGGTACTTTTCTGCTTCCGCCGGTTCTTAACGCTTTCCATATGGAATATCCGGGGATTCACGTGGAAATTATAGAGGAGAATTCTATGGCGCTGGAACAGCTGCTGCAGAAAGGAGAAATTGATCTGGCGCTTCTGGTGCTGCCGGTAAAGCACCTGAAAGGCAAAGTCGAACCGCTCATGCAGGATGAGATCTGCCTGATTACCAGACAGGGGCATCCGGTGCTGGAAAAAGCCTTTCCGACTCCGGAAGACAGCAAATCCCGGATCCCTCTTTGTATAGAGATCCGGGACGCCATGTCCTATGAGTTTTTTCTGAGTGATTATGATACCATTCTGGGAAGAGAAGCCCGCCGCATTTTTCTGGAACAGGAACTGGTTCCGATTACGCACAATGAAAAGCTTTCCGCGTTTTTTGCTGCCTCTCTGGGGGCGGCAGGACTGGGTCTCGCCTTTACCTATTACAGCTCTCACCATGCCTATCCCAATGCTCAGTTTCTCTCTCTGGGTAAAGAAGGCCGGTTTCTGGACCTGGGGCTGGCTCTGCCGCCGGGAAGGTATCATTCCAAAGCAGCGATGGCTCTGCGGGATATGATGTTTCAGGTACTGAAGGATGTCTGAAACGAGAGACAGAGGGACAGTCCCCTTGTCCTGCAGGACAAGGGGACTGTCCCTCTGTCTCTCCTGTTAACGCTCCAGGAATGGCTGCTCTGCGTGTGTACGGAAGAAATCGATCAGCGGGCCCATGAAGAAGGCGGTGATGATCGTGCCGATCCCTACTGCGAAACCGATCTGAGAAATCTCCCATCCGGCGGCCAGGCACAGGATAATGCCTAAGCATACGCAGAGGAAGTCCGTGATAATCCGAAGATAACGGAAGGGAACTTTCTTCTGCTTTTCAGAAAGAATCAGTGCGACGGCATCATAGGTTGAGACGCCGAGATCCGCCGTGAAATAGAAAGCGGAAGCCAGGCACATAATCACTACGGCGACCGCCAGCAGGATGATAGCGCCCGGGAAGCCCAATTCCGGGAACAGAAACCGGAAGAATTTCTGGGAATATTCCGCGATATAACCCAGGAAGAAGAGGTTGATCAGCGTGGCCAGACCGATTTTATGACGGTCAAAAACCAGGGCGAACAGCAGAAGCAGAATATTTACGCTGACGTAAAGAGTTCCGAAACT
>CACZQT010000116.1 GCA_902783295.1 uncultured Lachnospiraceae bacterium | reverse complement strand
GCCCTGGAAATCAACAGTGTCCTGGACTTCGCAATCGAAAACTGGAATGTGGATCCGGATAAGATCCTGATCACCGGCAATTCCCAGGGAACCATCATCGGTTCCGATGCCATCAGACAGCGCCCGGACCTGTATGCGGCCTTCCTGGAATGCAACGGCAATTTCGGCGCCAACATTCAGGTGACCCAGACCGACGGCAGTATCGAGAACTCCAGCTTCGGCGGATGGACGCTGAAAGAACTCGGCGCCCTGGTGGACAATGGGGTTTCCTGCTGGATGTTCAACGGCGAGACGGACGGCACCAACGCAGGGGTGGCACAGGATACGTACCGGGTTCTGGCGGATCTGTACGCTCAGGCCGGAAAGTCGGAAAAATGGATTTACAATCATGTGCGTATTTCCGGCCTGCAGTCCTGGAAGTTCAAGGCCTGGGGTGAAACCGATCACTCCGTAACCAAGGTGGTAGCCTGGAATTATCTGGAGAAGCCGTATACAGATGTTTATGCAAACGCCGCACCCCTCGCACCCGGCTCGACCTACAAATTCACCGGTCTGGAAGAAGGCTACCGCTATTATGCCTTCACGAAGGAATTCACCTACAGCGTATATCCGGAAAGCGTCGCAGAATGGGTGAAGGCTCTGTTCGCCGGCGAGTACGAATAACCGCGGGGGACCGGGACAGGGGGACAGTCCCCCTGTCCTCGGGGCAAAGGGATAAACAAGAAAGAAGGAGCATCAATGTCTCTGGAAAGAGCAAGAGCATATTTAGAAGAAAAAGGCTTGGGGGACCGGATTATTATTCCGGAGGAATCCAGCGCCACCGTGGAACTGGCGGCGAAAGCCCTGGGAACACAGCCCGAGCGGATTGCCAAAACCATGTCTTTCCTGCTGGGTGAGAACGCCATCCTGATCCTGACGGAGGGAACCGCACGGGTGGACAACCAGAAATTCAAGGCGCAGTTCCATACCAAGGCAAAAATGATTCCACGGGAACTCGTGGAAGAGAAAATAGGCCACGAGCCGGGCGGTGTCTGCCCCTTCGGGGTGAAAGAAGGGGTTGTGACGTACCTGGATGTTTCCCTGAAGAAATATGATATCGTCTATCCGGCCGCAGGCACGGACCACAGCGCGGTAAAACTGACGCCGCAGGAGCTGGAGGCCTGCCTGGAGGCGGAGTGGGTGGACGTATGCAAGGAAAACGCGGAATAAATCAGGTTTTTCCCGGTGAAAGCTCAACAATGAAACAAAAGACAGTCAGAGGAGCAGCTGGAGCAGAGTTACTGCTCCGGCTGCCTCTGGCGCAGGGAGGAAATCAGCTTTGAAGAACATGGGTTGGTGCATCTATACATACCGGCACAGGAAGGCTTTTGAATACTGTGTACGAAAGCTGGTAAAGGAACCGGGACTCCGGGAAGAGATGCTGCGAAGAGCCAGGATCCACGACATGGATAAGATGCTCATGTATCTTTTTATGGATCAGCCGGAAGCCCAGAAGCTGCATTTTCAGACAAAGAAGCATCATATGGAAAACAGCCTCCCGAAAACCTACGAGGACCTGGTAGAGACTGTGATCGACTATGAGTGCGCGCCGTACACCAAGCCGGACAAACCGCTGAAAGCATTTGACTTTGTTCATAAGCTGATGGAGCGGAAAGCCATCGATGTCCAGACGGGAGAGAAGCTGATCAGCGTTATGAGAGACCTTGGGATTGACCATTCTTCTTCCGCGGCTGATGATCCGGAAGGGATGGAATATCTGGCCCGGTTCTGGAATGTGTCAGAGGAGATGGTTTTCGAAGAGATTCTCCGGTATGTAAATGACAATCCGGAGAACGAACTCAATAAGATTCTCGAACTGACCGGGAAAAAAGAATCGCCGGAAGACGAAAGCGAAGACGTATAAAATATGAACAAAGCCGGCATATTCGAGCAGGATCGATATGCCGGCGAGGTTACCGGATAAAACAAGACACATTCGAGCAAGCTCGATGTGTCTTGTTTTATCTGTTTTCTCACGGCTCTGAATAGCAGTACTTTATTGAAATTATACCGTGGATATGATATAATGACTCCGTATCTGCGGCAGGGCGCTCCTGCCGTCAATCATCTCTCTTTATGTCGAGAAGGAGGAAGAGATATGAGCTTTTTCAAGAAGTTTGGCATGGGCCTGCTGGCGCTTACGGTTGCAGCAGCCATGGCCATTCCTGCTGCCGCCGCCGAAGTGGTGGATTATGACAGCATCACGGAAAACCTGGAAACGGATTTCACCCAGGCGGCTCAGCTGCCCCTGACGGGCTGGTTCTCCCGTACTTTTGAAGATGGCCGTTCCGTAAAGGCCTACTTCTCCGAAGAGTCACAGATCCGTACCTATTTCACGATCGTAGCTGTTCCGGACGGTGTGGACACGGTTGAGTTCATCGAGAAGGACGGCTGGAAGGATGTGGCGGATGCCCAGGGCGAAGCCCTGTTCGTGCTGGAACCCGGTGCTGAAGGCTGGGGCAGTGCAGAAGAGGAAGAAGCCTATGTAGCGGAAGCGATCGGCTTCCTGTCCGGCACCCGCAACGGCAATAATGTTCCTGTATTCAGCACCTTTGGCGAGCACTATGTGGTCGGTTATGGTGCTGGTGCGGCCGCCATCGAACTGTGGGCTGCGAAGAACCCCATCCTGGTAATTGCACAGGCCTATATCGGCGGCGAATCTGCCGGCAGCGCTGCGCTGGATGAAGCCAGCAGCACCGAGTACGACGGCAAGAACGCCAACGGCGATCTTACGGACGTACTGGACGAGACGATCGAAAAAGTCGGCATTGCCGGCAAGATCGCTCCGAAGGATGTTCCGGTTCCCACCATGCTGATCGGCTATACCGGCAGCGAAGAGCACTGGCTGGCAGCGAATGACTGCGTCGCGGAAGCGGTGGACGGCGTTTACGCGCAGGACATCGAGTCCGATGCCTATGCTACCGAATATGCCAACAAACTGCGTAAGGAAGCCGGCGAAACCACGGGTCTTTCCGAAGTGTGCGTCGTGGAACCTGCTCCGGCAGAGGACCGTGCTCCCATGGCAGGCGGCCTGTATTCCTGGCTGTCCCGCTGGACCCGCTATGATACCACATTTGCCTACTCCAACAACCTGGCAGTCCGCCTGAACTATCAGGAAGCCCGTGTAGCAGCCCAGCAGGCGGCGAAGGCTGTGATCGATGACGAAGAAAAGATTACCATCGGCGATGGCAATACCGAGATCTGGGGCGAAGCCAACATGGTTATCGAAGGCCACGGCTTCTTCAAGGTCGGCGTGATTGCTTTTGCGGATGACAACGGTGACGGCAAGAACGATCCCCGTGAATTCATCGCTTTCGTTCCGGAAGGATTTGAAGAGAAGGAAATGCCTCTGCTGATGATCTATCCCGGCAACAGCCAGACCGACCTGATCTTCTTCGACTCCACCGGCTGGTGGCAGGTAGCGGAGAAGGAAGGCATCGTGCTGATGTTTGTCTGCGAAACCTACAACGCAGGCGGCGTGACCATCAGCCATTATGACAGCGATGCGTTCTATCATGCTCTGATTGATGTTGCAAAGGATGAACTGGACGGCCAGTATGCGAAGATCGATTTCAGCCGCGTATACGGTTCCGGCCAGTCTGCCGGCTCCATGGCGACGCAGGGCTTCGCGGTAACCAACCCCGAATTCTTCGCGGCGGTTGCTTCCACCTCCGGTGCGCCTTTCACCATCGCGAATGCAGCGAACCAGATGATCCCTGTTGCCATGAGCGTAGGCCATACGGATATCCGCGACCTGCCTCTGGGCTTCGAATCCGCGGATCTTTCCAACTGGGCGAACTACATGATGGCTGTCAACGGCATCCCCGGCAGCTTTGACGCAGAGTCCGCGGCTTCCGTGGAAGCACTGGATTCCCGCCATCCTGAGAAATATACCTATAACAACGCGCAGGGCATTCCGATGCTCTCCTGGGTACAGTGCATCCTGCGTCCTCATAACCTGTATCCGAGCGACAACCCGATTCTGTGGGATTTCCTGAAGCACTACAGCTTTGAAACTGCGGAAGACGGCACGGTGAAGCGTTTCTATTCCGAATCTGCTTTTGAAGCGGACGACAAGGTGGAAATCGAAGCTCCCGCTGCCGCGGAAGTCACCAACGAACAGGTGAAATGCATCCAGGCGACCGTAGGCCAGAACTTCTATGGCCATAAGGTCAGCCAGATCGACATCGAATTTGACGAGACCGCAGCTCCGGCTTCCCTGGCGGAGACCGCCTTTACCGTGTATGACCGTGGTTCTGCGAACCCTGAGTTCGGCGAAGTGAAGATCGCAGACGTGACCGTAACCGGCCGCAAAGTGACTCTGACCGTAGATCAGGGCTCCGAGAAGACGGATGACCGTGCCCGCAACGCATTCGGTATGCTGAACATGGCCGGCTGGTACATGGACTCCGAAGGCAACCTGTACTGCGGCAAGGAAGAG
>CACZQT010000115.1 GCA_902783295.1 uncultured Lachnospiraceae bacterium | reverse complement strand
TAAGTATTTTTGGTGATCAGAAAGGCAGCATAATCTTCCGGTGTATTTATGTTTTTCAGCATGGCAATCAGCTGTGGCTGATCGTCGACCTTTATATAAAGAACAGGAAGCTGTTCCAGAGCGCGGCGAACGCTGCAGAGATGCCTGCGAAGGCAGTCTTCGAACACAGGCACGGCCTTTTTGTGGTAGAGAGCAGCCAGAGGATGAGGATGTCCTTCCAGGGTAGGAATTATGGCTGCATGCTTTGTACAGGTCTTACTGCCGGCTTCCGCCAGGAACATATATAGTTCCCAGGAAAGACAGGGCATATCACAGGCAGCTACTGCCAGCCAATCGGAAGAACAGACAGAGAGACCGGTGTGCAGGCCGCCCAGAGGACCACAGCCCGGATATAGATCCTGCAGAATATGGCACCCGGGGAGTTTTTTGTATATATCCCGTCCGTAGGAAAGGTATATGACAGAAACATGCGGACGTAACATATCAACAGTGTGTGTCAGAAAAGTATCTGTGCTTTGGGGAAACATTGAAAGATTTCCTTTAAAGCTGTTCTGCATCCGGTGGTTTATACCCCCGGCCAGAATCATTCCTTCCAGAAACTGCTCCTGGAAATCCTCCGGAATGGAGGGATTGAGATGGCGAGGTTCCTGAGAGATCGATTTTTGCAGGATATCGTTTGTCTCCCCAATGATTTGAGTACTCATAGAAAAATGACCTCAACAGATGTACCGGCAGGAAGAGCCGGGGTATTCGCAGGAATCACGGCCAGGCAGTTGCTGCCGACAACGGTGCTTAAGATGCCGTTGCCGCTCCGTCCTGCGGGAAACCGCACCCGACCATCCTGCAGAGATGCGCACAGATAGCAGGCAGTGCGGGTATATTTCCGATAAGGGGTGTCCAGAACAGCGCTGACCTTTTTCGCCAGCAGGTCCGGGCGGCGTGAGATAAGGGCCAGCAATGGACGCAGCAGCAGCTGTGTACTCACAAAAGCAGAAAACGGGTTTCCGGAGAGACAGACCAGAAGTGTGTTTTCATAGAGCCCACAAAGAGTAGGCATTCCTGGTTTTATCGCTATTTTCCAAAACAGACGCCGGGCGGGGATCAGTGAAAATACCTCATGGAGAATATCTTTTTTCCCCACGGATACACCACCGGTGGTTACGATCAGGTCTGCACTTCCGGCAGTTGTCCGGATCTTTTCTGCCAATAAAGAAGCGTCATCCGGGCAATGTTCTCGAACTGTCAGCTCCGCTCCAAATGAGAGGAGGGCATTTCCTACGGTGATCAGATTGGAGTCATAGATTGTACCGGGAGTCAAAGGAGTGCCGGGGGGAACTACCTCGTCACCAGTGGAAAACAAGGCGATTCGTGGCTTTCGGTAAACAGGAACCTGCGTCAGGCCGGCCTCTGCCAAAAGTCCTGCTTCGGCACTGCGCAGGAGTGTTCCGGCTTTTAGCAGCAGAGTTCCGGTGGTAAAATCTTCCCCGGCAGGACATATGTTTTTCCCGGAAGAAAGGACCTCATAAACGGAAACACATCTTTCCCCATAATCTGTGTTTTCCTGCCTGACAACACAGTCTGCTCCATGGGGAATTGGTGCTCCGGTCATAATTCGGATTGCCTGCCCCGGCTCCAGGAATTTGTCTGAGACATTTCCGGCACAGATCTCGTCGATCACATCCAGAACAGCAGGATTTTCATGTGAAGCGTTTGCAAGATCTGCTGCCCGCAGAGCATAACCGTCCAGCGGAGAACGCGCGAAGGGCGGCTGATCAAAAGAAGAGATCACATCCTCCGCAAGAACGCGGCCCATGAGACTCCAAAGATCGACGTGTTCCGTTTCCGTTATAGGGGCAGCCTGGGGCAGCAGGCAGTTGAGAGCTTCCGATAAAGAAATAGGCATGATCATGTCCTTCCCAACTGAGTGATATATAAATGGAGTGTAATTTCGGATGGCAGTACATGTCGCTGATTATCCTGCCGACAGCGTCAGGTTAAGAAAAATATAGAATACGTCAGAGCTTGCGTCAATGGTGATCAGTAAAAAATAGATGAGGTGATCGTTTTGCAAAATCAGAAAGATTCTTTTGGCAGACACTTGACAATATGATATCAATCTGATATCATTCAGATACAAGCATGAAGCGCAATTATTGCTTTCCCTTCCGGGAGGGCTGAAAGGAGAACATCATGAAAGAAAAAGTACTGAACAACCGGAAGAACGGTATGCTGGTTCTGATCGGCATTATTATTTTGTATCTGGCTGCCTGCGGCGGTGTTATTTTCAGCGCGGCTTTCGGAACGTATGTACTGCTGGGGATCTGCATCGCCTGGCTGTCGGTGGGCTGGATTCCCCTGCTGGGCCTGAAGGTTCTGAAACCGCAGGAAGCTCTGGTACTGACCCTGTTCGGGAAATATATCGGTACTCTGAAGGATAACGGGTTCTACTTCGTGAATCCTTTCTGCACGGCCGTAAACCCGGCGGCCAGGACCAAACTGAACCAGTCCGGGGATGTGGACGGCGGCAAAAAGGCTCTGTTTACCTTAAAGACGAGCGAAGGTGTCACCACGGAACTGGACAGCGCCAGCAAAAAGATTTCCCTGAAGATCATGACCCTGAACAACAACCGCCAGAAGATCAACGACTGCCTGGGCAACCCCATTGAAATCGGCATCGCGGTAATGTGGCGGGTAGTGGATACGGCCAAGGCCGTGTTCAATGTGGATAACTACAAAGAATACCTTTCCCTGCAGTGCGACAGCGCTCTCCGCAACATTGTGCGCCTTTATCCTTATGACGTAGCCCCGAATGTGGATACCACCGGGGACGGCATTGCGGATGACGGCAGCCTGCGCGGCTCCAGTGAGGTAGTGGCAGAGCGCATCCGGGAGGAAATCCAGTCCAAGGTGCAGGAAGCCGGTCTGGAAATCCTGGAAGCCCGCATCACTTATCTGGCGTATGCACCGGAGATCGCTGCAGTCATGCTGCAGCGCCAGCAGGCATCGGCTATCATCGACGCCCGGAAAATGATTGTGGACGGCGCGGTCGGCATGGTGGAGATGGCACTGGAAAGGCTGAATGAAAACAATGTGGTGGAGCTGGATGAGGAACGGAAGGCGGCCATGGTTTCCAACCTGCTGGTGGTGCTCTGCGGCAACCACGACACGCAGCCCATCGTGAATACCGGGAGTCTGTACTGATGGCGGAGAAGCCGAAAAAACAGATCCCACTGCGGCTTTCGGATCAGCTTTATGCCGCCATTGCCGCCTGGGCGGAGGATGATTTCCGGTCTGTCAACGGGCAGATCGAATATCTGCTGACCGAATGTGTAAGACAGAGGAAGAAAAACGGAAAATACGTTTCGGAAACACTGGATGAGCCGCCGGAGTTGGACATTCAGTAAGCGGGACAAGGGCAGGACAAGGGGACAGTCCCTCTGTCCCGCACCGGCGGGACGGAGGGACTGTCCCCTTGTCCTGCCGGTGTGGCACGGAGGAACTGCCTCTTACTATGGAGATATAAGCTATGAGTGAATATGAAATTCTCGAGATCAGGCATTTTTCAAAGACCTACGCAGGGGGGAAAAAGGCTGCGGACGATGTTTCCCTTCATGTGATGGCCGGGGATATTTACGGTTTTATCGGCCATAACGGTGCAGGGAAATCCACGACCATCCGGGCTGTGGTCGGCGTGCTTGACTTTACCGAGGGAGAAATCTTCATCGACGGCCATTCTGTAAAGGATGAGCCGATGGAGTGCAAGCGGATTACCGCGTACATCCCTGACAATCCGGATCTGTACGAGAACCTGACAGGAATCCAGTATCTGAACTTTGTGGCAGATGTTTT
>CACZQT010000114.1 GCA_902783295.1 uncultured Lachnospiraceae bacterium | reverse complement strand
AGGGAGAAGCCATTGGCGACGTAGAAGCTTCGTCTTTCCAGCTGATCGGAAAAACACAGGATGGGAAAGCGGTCCTTTTCCTGGACAATCAATTTGTGACCGTGGACATGGCTGCCGTCAGAGAGGCAGTTCCCCAGACGGCAGAGAAAGATCTCCCGGAATATGACAGTGAGGCGGAGGAACTTTCCAAAGGTTCAAAAGGAGAAGAAGTGGCTGCCATGCAGGAAGCGCTGAAAAAGCTGGGCCTGCTGGAAGGCAGTGCGGACGGAAGCTTCGGCGGACAGAGCGAACAGGCAGTCACCGCCTTTCAGGCAGGCATGGGCCTGGAAGAGTCGGGAAGCGCCGATGCTCTTCTGCAGCTTTTGATTCTGTCCGCGGCAGAAGAGAGCATCGTGATCAAGGATCCTACGGCATCTTTTGATCCCATCAAGGGGAAGACTTCCGTGGACCTGCAGCCTCTGTACGATGCCGGGCTTGTACTGGAATATGATGATATAGAGGGCGTAGGCTTTATCTACGATGGTACCCCGGTTGAATATACATTCCCGGCAGAAACTGACATAGAACGCGGTGAGATGTCTTTGAAGATCGGTCTGTATGTCGAACAGCAGAAAGACGGAGCGATAGAACTTACACCGGCTGTCGCCCTGTCCTGCTCCAGTGTTCGCCGGGTTATGATGCAGGAAATCGTACTGAAAGCCGGGGACAGCAGAACCACGGCGGCGATCGAAAATATCACCGTTTCTGCAGACGGCGCCATGACAAAAGAAGAGGGCGTTGTTTTCCTGGACGAAGAAGGCGCCGCTGTTCTTGCCGGTGCACGGAAAGCAGGAGAACTCAAACTCCGCGTATATGGGAAATACGGCTCCTATGACATATCAGTCACAAAGAAAAAGAGGCTGGCTGCCATTGCAGCTGCCGGAAAGATCCGGTAAAGCAGCGAATTGCCGGTCCTTTAAGTTCATTTAAGTTTTGCCTGTATAATGTGAGATGTACCAGATAAGGAATGGGACGAAAAATCTGCCCGGGGAAAAAACCAGTTGGAGACCGGGTAGGGTGTCTCATCCCGGATATGCTGCCGGACGGCCGAGGCAGTATCACGGTATAATACAATATGCAGGAGGACACGCATGGAAAAGAAGAAAAGAATGCATCTGTTCGCGATGCTGGCCATCGCAGTGATTCTTTCAATGGGAAGAGCGGACGCTGTGAGGGCTGCAGAAAATGAAGCTGCGGCTGAAAGTGCCGAAACTGTGGAGGTTGCACAGACAGAAACAGAAAAAGCCGCGGCGGATGTTGCGCAGGCTGAAAAAGATGCGGAGAAAGCTGCTTATAAGGATGCATTGAAGGCTTACCGCAGCGCAAAGGCACAAAACCGGATTACGAAGCTGGAGACACAGCTGGCGGAAATGGTGGCAGCGGGACAGCTGACGCAGGAACAGGCGGATCTGCTGCTGAATGCGGAAAAGGAACGCCAGGCAAATAAAAGTGCTGAAAAAAGCGGGAAGACCAGTACAAAGAACTCTGTTTCATCCGCGGACAAGGATAAAAATGCTTCCGGGACCCGGATAAGCGGAAAAAACAGCAGGAAGAGCCATGGAAAGAGCACCGGAAAAAGTGCAGGAAAGAGTCATGGAAAAGTCTCCGGCAAAAGTGCCGGGAAAAGCAGCGGAACCGGCTCCGGAACAGCAGAAACTCCGGTATCCGGAGCAGCAACTGAAACAGCCGCTGAGGAAACAACGGCAGCAGCAGAGTAACAGGACAGAAGAACAAAGGGCTTGTCCCTCCGTCCACTTCCGGACAGAGGGGCAGGCCCCTTGTCTTTTTCTGCCTTCTAACAGTTGAGTCTTTCTAGTCGTACTTTTCCATCCATTCCCGCATCAGAGCGAGGTAGCGGGGGTTGTCCTCCACGAAGCACATGTGCCGGCAGCCGGCGAAGAGCTCCCAGCGGGCATTGGGCATGGCATCATACATCGCCTTAGCGATCAGCGGCGTGCAAAGATCATCTGTTCCGCTGATGATCAGGGTGGGATCATTCATTTCTTTCATTTTCTCCAGATACTCAAAATCGTGCAGAGCTCCGGTGGGAACGTATTCATTCGGACCCCAGCCGTACAGATAGGATTCGGAACCGGCTCGTTTCGGACGTTTCAGGCATTCCGGCGAATCTTCCGTAACCTTTCCGGCGGCGTGGCGCAGCATGAACTCATCATTGGCAGCCAGATAATCGGAATCGTAGAAATCTCCGGTGGCTTCTGCCCGCGCGATGGCGTTCTGCATCTCCTGAGGCAGTTCCTTCATCATACGGTGCTGCTCCTGGGCCCACAGGGAGGCGGAAGGATTGGTGCTGGAAAGAATCAGCGACCGGATGCCGGCAGGATGGTAATTATACACATATTCCAGTGCCAGCATGCCCCCCCAGGACTGGCCCAGCAGGTGGATCTCGTCCAGGCCAAGGTATTCACGCAGGGCGATCAGTTCCTCATCCCATGTCTTGGATTTCCAGAGCCCGGGGCAGCCATCCAGATAGGAATTCCCGCAGCCGATCTGGTCGTAGGAAATGACAGCGCGGCCGTCTTCCGCCAGAGCATCCAGAACCTCGAAATAATTGTGGGTAGAGCCGGGGCCGCCATGGAGACAGACCAGAGGCTTCTTGTTTCCTGTGCATTCGCCGACGATGCGGTAATACGTATGATGGCCCATATAGGGCATATATCCTTCACTTATTTTCATGATATCCTCTTTCCGTGCGCATTTATTCCGGATGAAGCGTGCGCAGCAACAGGCATGATTATTTAACCGTGTTCCGCAGAGTGCCGATTCCTTCGATGGTGCATTCCACCACGTCTCCGCTCTTCATCCACTTCGGCGGAGTGAAGCCCATTCCCACACCGGACGGAGTGCCGGTGGCGATCACGGTGCCGGATTTCAGCGTCAGCCCGGCGGACAGCTCTTCGATAATATAGGGGATATCAAAGATCATATGTCCTGTGGTGCTGTTCTGCCGGAGTTCGCCGCTGACCCGGGAGCAGATCGGCAGATCCGGGACGCCCGGGAGTTCGTCCGCCGTAACAATCCAGGGACCCATACAGGTGAAGGTATCCAGACTTTTCCCGAAATAGAACTGCTTATGGCGGCCCTGCAGATCCCGGGAGCTTACATCGTTTACGATTGTATAGCCGAACACATAGTCCAGGGCATCTTCCCGCTTTACGTTCCGGGCATCTTTCCGGATGACCACTGCCAGTTCCACTTCATAGTCCAGGCGTTCCTGGATATCGAAGTGTCCGTCAATTTCTCCGCCATGCGGCGTACATTCATTGACCCGCTTGCAGAAATATACGGGATAAGGACGCTCACCGTTGAAATCCTCCTTTTTATAACGGGCGGATTCTACAGCGTGATCCATGTAGTTGATCCCCAGGCAGAGGATGTCCTGTTTGGGAACGGGAATCGGAGAGAGCAGTTCCACCGAATCAAAGGGGATGGCTTCTGCTTCTTTCTCCGGAAGGCTGCGGGAGATGGCTGCCAGTTCTT
>CACZQT010000113.1 GCA_902783295.1 uncultured Lachnospiraceae bacterium | reverse complement strand
GCGGAACCGGTGGAAATGTCTACGCACTTCGCATAATCCGGTCTGCCGGTACCTTCCATGATTCCGGGGATGGACCGGAACTGTCTCCGGACTTCCTCGATCATCTGGTACGCCGCTTTACCAACGGAATTCATGGTGAATGCGGAGAACAGGAACGGCAGCATAGCGCCGATGAACAGGCCGACTACAACGATCGGCTGGAGCAGGTCTACAGTTGCCAGATCGGTAACTGCAGCATATGCAGCGAACAGAGCCAGAGCTGTCAGAGCAGCGGAACCGATCGCAAAGCCTTTGCCGATCGCCGCTGTGGTGTTGCCGACAGCATCCAGTTTGTCGGTGATTTCACGAACTTCGTGAGGCAGTTCAGCCATTTCCGCGATACCGCCTGCATTGTCGGAAACCGGGCCGTAAGCGTCAACGGCAACGGTCATACCGGTGGTGGACAGCATACCTACTGCGGAAAGAGCGATACCGTACAGGCCGGCAGTCTTGTAAGCAACGAATACGCCTACGCAGATCAGCAGGATCGGCCATACGGTGGACATCATCCCAACGCCCAGGCCGGAGATGATGGTGGTTGCAGGACCTGTCTGGGACTGGTCCGCGATCTTTTTAACGGATTTATAATCTGTGGAAGTATAGACTTCTGTGATCTTGCCGATAGCGATACCGACGATCAGGCCGGCGATGATGGCAGCCGCATATTTCATGCTGCCCAGCATCACGTTGGACAGAACCAGTGTCGCAACGATGACGATCACACCTGCGATATAAGTACCTGCATTCAGGGCTGCAGCCGGATTTCCGCCTTCCTTGCCCCGTACGCACAGGATACCGATCACGGAAGCGATGATGCCGATGCCTGCCAGTACCAGCGGGAACATAGCCGCTGTATTCTGGTCAAATGCGCCGCCGGAATTTGCAGCAGCAACGGCAGCCAGAGTAATGGCGGAGATGATGGAACCTACATAGGATTCGAACAGGTCGGAACCCATGCCGGCAACGTCACCTACGTTGTCGCCTACGTTATCAGCGATAACAGCCGGGTTTCTCGGGTCATCTTCCGGGATACCGGCTTCTACTTTACCTACTAAGTCAGCGCCTACGTCAGCAGCTTTTGTGTAGATACCACCGCCTACACGGCCGAACAGAGCCATGGAGGAAGCACCCAGACCAAAGCCTGTGACGCACTGGTTTACGGTAGCCAGATCCAGTACGCAGAACACGATGCCCAGTCCTAACAGACCCAGGCCGGATACGGCGAGACCCATAACAGCGCCGGAACGGAACGCAACTTTTAATGCTCCTGCCATGCCGCTATTCTTTGCAGCATTGGCGGTTCTGACGTTACCCAGTGTAGCAACGTTCATGCCGAAGAAACCGGCCAGTACGGACAGACATGCACCGATGACATACAGAACAGCGGTTACCCAGCTGATCGCCACACCGATGATGATGAACAGAGCAACGATCACGATGATCATGGTCCGGTATTCCCTCTTCAGGAATGCGAATGCGCCTTCACGGATGAAGGACGAAATTTCGGCCATCCGGTCTGTTCCTTCCGGCTGTTTCTTGATCCACGATGCCAGCGCCAGAGCTACGATCAACCCTACAGCAGCCGCCAGCGGAGCCAGAACAACTAAACTCTCCATTTTGAAAAAACCTCCTGTAATGAATTATGTGATTAATTTTTATTAACACAGTCTGTTGTCTGCGTTTCCTGCCCATCCTTTAATGTTATTGAATGATCAGCAGAATGATGGAAACCAGGATAAACAGTACTGCGCAAACCGTAGTAACTTTTTCCAGAAGCGCATCGTAACCGCGGGCTTTTTTCTTACCGAAAATCTGTTCCGCGCCGCCGCCGATTGCTCCGGATAAGCCGGCACTGTTGCCGGACTGCAGCAGAATACTTGCAATCAAAGCGATACTCGCAATGATCAGAATGATCATCAGGAAAATCTTCATGTGTTTTTACACCTCCTCCCGTGTCGCTAACAGAAATACTTTATCATAACGCCGGGGGAAAATCAATCAGATTTTCACGATTTGAATAAATTCTTCGGGTTTTAAGCTGGCACCGCCAACCAGGGCCCCGTCGATGTCCGGCTGGGAGAGAATCTCCTCGGAATTGGCGGGTTTCACGCTGCCTCCGTACTGGATCCGGATCTTCGCCGCCGTCGCTTCGTCATAGCATTCCGCCAGGACTTTCCGGATGGCTTCGCACATCTCATTGGCCTGCTCCGCCGTAGCGGTCTTTCCGGTGCCGATGGCCCAGATAGGTTCATACGCCACCACCGCCGTGGCCGCCTGGTCCGCCGGGATCCATGCGAAGTCTGCCTGGATCTGTTTTTCCACGACTTCGAAGGCTTTGCCGGCCTCCCGCTCTTCCAGGCTCTCGCCTACGCACAGGATCGGGGTGATGCCGTAACGGAAGGCTTTCTTCATCTTCTTATTGACGGTCTCGTCGGTCTCACCGAAGTACTGCCGCCGTTCGGAGTGCCCGATGATGCAGCAGTCGATGCCGACTTCCTTCAGCATCGGTGCGGAAATCTCGCCGGTGAAGGCGCCGTAATCTTCGTAATGCATGTTCTGGGCGCCCACACGGATGCCGGTGCCTTCCGTGAGTTCCTTCACGATTGGAATCTGGAGGTACGGCACGATCAGGCCCACTTCCACTTCTTCTTTCCGGTAAATCGCCTTGAACTCTTCCACGAACTTCTTCGCTTCTTCAATGGTCTTGTACATTTTCCAGTTGCCGGCGATGAAGGGGATCCGTTCCTTTTCCTCGATGCATACCACGCCCGGGAGCTGCTTGCCTTCCAGGAATTCCAGGGATGCGCCGCCGCCGGTGGAAACCAGCAGCATCTTGTCTTCCAGTCCGAACTGAGCCACTGCCGCGCCGCTGTCGCCGCCGCCGACAATGGTCTTGCCCGAGCATTCCGCCATTGCCTCGGCAATGCAGCGGGTGCCGGATTCAAAGTTCGGCATTTCAAATACGCCCATAGGCCCATTCCAGACAACGGTCTTGGAATGGGAAATCTGTTCTGCGAAGATCTTTTCGGACTTCGGTCCGATATCCAGGCCCATTTCGTCCTCGGGGATCTTCATGATATCCACCACTTCAGACGGGGAATCATTGGCAAATTCCTTCGCTGCCACGGTGTCCACCGGAAGCATCAGCTTGACGCCGGCCGCTTCCGCTTTTTTGATGATGTCCTTGGCCAGGTCCACCATATCCTCT
>CACZQT010000112.1 GCA_902783295.1 uncultured Lachnospiraceae bacterium | reverse complement strand
GGGAGGAAAAACGATGACCCGGAAGAAAACAACCTTTGTCCCGCTGCAGTCGGTAACAGTTCTGGATCCGTTTTTTTCAAGGATCCAGGATACGGTGATCCGGACGATGATTCCCTATCAGGAGCGGGTGCTGAACGATGAAGTGCCGGATGTTCCGGCAAGCCATGCGATCCGGAATTACCGGATTGCGGCCGGGCTGGAGACCGGAACTTTCTATGGATTCGTATTTCAGGACAGTGATCTGGCCAAATGGCTGGAAGCGGTTGCCTGCTCCCTGGCGGTGCACCCGGATAAAGCCCTGGAGGAACGGGCGGATGCCTGGATCGGGCTGGTGGAAGCCGCGCAGCAGGAGGACGGGTATCTGAATACCTATTTTACGGTTGCGGAACCGGAGCACCGCTGGGAGAACCTGGCAGACTGCCATGAGCTGTACTGTGCCGGACATATGATAGAGGCAGGGGTCGCCTATTATCAGGCGACCGGGAAGGACCGCCTGCTGAAGGTGGTCTGCCGCCTGGCTGATCATATTGAAAAGCGCTTTGCCGGGGAGGGGAAACCGGGAATTCCGGGACATCCGGAAATTGAACTGGCCCTCATGCGCCTTTATCATCTGACAGGGGAACGGAAATATCTGGAACTGGCGAAGCTGTTTATTGACCGCCGCGGGCAGAAGCCGGATTATTTCCGGCAGGAGAGAGAACAGAGCAGCTGGCAGAAATTCAATTATTCCATGAAAGCGTCCCGGTACTATATGCAGAACCACCTGCCGCTGCGGGAACAGACTTCCGTGGAAGGCCATGCCGTGCGCTGTATGTACCTGCTGACCGGCGCGGCGGATGTGGCGGCGGAAACGGAAGATGAAGAGCTGATGGAAGCCTGCCGCCGTCTCTGGAAGAACATGGCGGAGAGACGGATGTACCTCACCGGGGGGATAGGCTCCACCGGATACGGAGAGGCATTCACCAGGGATTTTGACCTTCCGAACGACAGCGCCTATGCGGAGACCTGCGCGTCGGTGGGCGTCTGCTTCTTTGCCAGACAGATGCTGGAGGCGGAACCGTCCCGTGTTTATGCTGACATCCTGGAGAGGGAACTGTACAACGGGACGATCAGCGGCATGCAGCTGGACGGTACGAAGTTTTTCTACATCAACCAGCTGGAAGCGGACCCGGCAATGTCCGGAGAGGTCTACGGAACGGAAGAGTATTCGCCGGAGCGCATCGGCTGGTACAACTGCGCCTGCTGTCCCCCGAACCTGGCCAGACTGATGACTTCTCTGGGAGGCTATCTCTGGTCGGTAGAGAAACGAACCGCTGATGATGAAAAATCAGGTGGTGAAAATCCGGGGACAAAGGCAGGAGATATAGCGAAGCCGGCTGCCGGATCAGAGGATATCATATACTCACATCTGTTTATCGGGAATCGGGCGAAACTGCCCGCAGCCGGAGGCGTGGAGATTACTTTGACCGGCAACTATCCCTGGGAGGGAGATTTCACCTATGAAGTAAACACGGAGGCAGAGGAAGCGTACTTTACTCTGGCCATCCGCCAGCCGGCCTGGTGCTCTCCCCTTTCAATCCGATGGAAGGATGAAGCCGGGAATATACACAGTGGAGAGAACTTCTCCGATGGAGAATCAGGGAGACTGTGTTCCGGCGGGATTCTCCGGGGGGAAGAAAGCCTTCGCTTTGAGGATGCCGGCGGGTACTGGCTGCTTCGCAGAAAATGGCACAGCGGAGATACGGTGCAGGTGCATATGGAGCTGCCGGTGCGCCGGGTCTATGCGGATCCCAGAGTGAAGGCGGACGCCGGCTGCGTGGCGCTGATGCGCGGACCTGTCGTGTATGCATTTGAAGGCGTTGATAACGGAGAGAATCTTTCCGCCTGCCGGATTCCGAAAGATGCAGAAATCCGGGCCTTTGAGTACGACCCGGATCTTCTGGAAGGGGTAGTCCGTCTGGAAGCGGAGGGAAGGAGAGCCGTTCCCGCAGATGATTTCCTGTATTCACCGGAAGCGCCGCGGGAAGTTCCGGTACACCTGACCGCCATTCCATACTACGCCTGGTGCAACCGCGGAAAAACCCAGATGCGGGTGTGGATGAGAGAATAAACTTCCCCCGTGCCCCACAGCATCCGGCACGTTCCCCTAACGTACTGTGCGCAGCGGCTTTTTCCCGTGTATGACGGCTTCGATATCTTCCCAGATGCAGGCGTACCCCCGGCGGAAGCTGGAAGCGGTGATTCCTGCAATATGGGGACTGAACAGAATCCGTTCAGACAGTTCCGAAGGGATGTTCAGCAGAGGGTGGTCCGGCTGTACGGGTTCGAGGTCCAGGGTGTCCAGGGCTGCCATCTGCAGCTTTCCGTCTGACAGGGCCTGAATCAGGGCGGCATCATCCACCAGCTCGCCCCGGGAGGTGTTGACAAAAAAGCTTCCGTCTTTCATGCGGGCAAAAAAGGAAGCATCCGCGATATGCCGGGTTTCGTCTGTGACCGGCAGGTGGAGACTTACGATGTCCGATGACTTGAGCAGTTCTGCCATGGGCAGATACCGTACCTGGAAGCGGGCTTCTTCTTCCGGGGAAAGAGGCGTCCGCCTGCAGCAGAATAGTTCACGGACTCCATAGGCATTCAGAAGCTTTGCGGTGGCTCTGGCTATGTCGCCGAAGCCCACCAGCCCGATACGGCAGTCGGCCAGTTCCATCAGGTCGCCACGCTGCATATAGCCTTCCTTCACCTGGATCTGGCGGCCTTCCCTGACGGCCCGGTCATTCCCGAGGATGTTTTTGATCATGCCGCTCATCAGCAGGACGGCCTGCTCAGCTACGGCTGACGCGTTCATTCCCTGGCAGTTGCACACGTAGACGCCACGTTCCCCGGCGGCTTCCAGATCGATGCGGTTATAGGCAACGCCTTCTGAATGAATCAGCTTCAGGTTGGGCATGGCCCGGATCAGCTCTCCGGGGACCGGTGCGATGGCATCCGCCACAATAAAATCCGCGTCAGCGGCGGCTTCCAGATATACCTCTACGGGCTCCCCCATGTAAAAATCCACTGTTTCCATGCGGTACAGCAGACTGTCCGGCTCCGAATACCGCTGCATCACACCCCGTTTTCCGATATGCAGTACTTTCACAGATATGCCCTCCTTTCTTTTCCGAAAG
>CACZQT010000111.1 GCA_902783295.1 uncultured Lachnospiraceae bacterium | reverse complement strand
TAAACTTATCCGGCTCGTCCATACTTGAAAGTCTGTCCAGAAGGTCCGTCATCTCATCAATGAGCGTCGGAAACATATCCCGGAAGAAACCGCAGATATTGACCGTTACATCGATTCTGGGTCTTCCCAGCTCCTCCAGGGGAATGATTTCATAGTTTTTTCCGCCCATACGCTGTCTTACGCAGCGCACGCCCCAGTAGGAAAGGATCTGAGCAAATGTTTCTCCCTGGGTTCTGGAGGTTTCCAGTCCCCAGAGGATAACCGCACAGGATTCGGGGATACGGTCTTCCGTCAGGCGGAACCGCTCCAGTGTGCCTTCCGCAATTCTTTCTCCCCGCGCCAGCGCCACAGGCGAGGGCACAAGCCGCTGGTCAAACTGATAAAGATTTCTGCCGGAGGGCAGGACTTCAAAGGAACGGTAGATATCACCGCCCAGTCCGGGCGTAATATATCCGCCGTCCAGCGCATGCAGCAAGCTTTCCATCTCGCAGGCCTTCGATGCATTTTCCGTCAGTGTCTGTCTGTCATCGGTTTCGCATCGTGACGCGTAGGCCTCTGCCTCTTCCGCAGAATAAGCCGTGCCGAATACGTGCAGGCCCTCCGGAATCAGGCTGTGCTTCATCCTGTACAGAACGGTCTCCCGCTCAGCATTGGTCTGCGGAAGGTTCAGGCTTTCAGCCAGACTGTCTATCCTGCTTTGTATTTCCGGAACAGAGGCCGGATACAGGCGCTCCGCCCGTTCCAGTTCCTGCAGGAGGTCTTCCAGCTTCTGATAATCGTCATAAAGGCCGCCTTCCGAGAAAACCGGAGGCATATAGCTGACAAGAGCCGCGTTCGAACGGCGCCTCGCAATGGTTCCCTCGGCAGGATTGCCGGCATAATACAGATAAAAATGCGGTAAATCATCCACCAGGATATCCGGCCAGCAGTCTCCGCTCATCCCGGCTTCCTTGCCTTTTAGAAATTCCAGCGTACCGTGGGTGCCCACGTGAATCAGGGCATCCGCGCCGAATTTGTCTTTCAGGAAACGGTAATATGCCACATACTGATGGTGGGGCGGCCGGGTTTTGTCGTGATAGGCTTCTGCATCCTGCGGATCGCCTCTGAAGGGCTGCAGTCCTACCCATACATTACCAAGGGCAAGCCCCGGCAGGAGAAGATTTCCGTCGTCATCGGTCATGTAATCCCCGGGCGCTTTGCCCCAGGCCTTCTCCATCTCCCCTGCAGCCGGTATTTCCGCGAGATTTGCGGCATATTCCTTCTTCGCCCAGCAAGGCGTCTGTCTGCCGTTTTCGCCGTATTTGGGCAAGTTGACCAGCCGGTTTGCCAGAAAGATTCCTTTAAGCTTATCCGCCGGACATTCCTCCGTATGATATCCGGCATTTTTCAGTGCGGAAAGGATTCCGCTTAATGACTGCAGGGTATCCAGGAAAGCCCCGCCGAAGAGATTGTCCTCTCCGGGCGGATAGTTGTAGCACATAATGGCCAGTTTTTTATCCGCGTTCGGTTTCTTCCGTAAGGCTACAAGCCTTTCCGCACGGCGCACCAGCATATCCGCCCGTTCTTCGATGAGTTTCATTTCATCCAGCGTAATATCATATTCATCGAAAGCCGCCGTCTCCGTACGGGCACAGACCGGCATGCTGCAGACAGCGCCGTCCATCTCCGGCAGCATGATGCTGATCATGACCTCGGAGGCCTTAGCCCCCTGCACGGAAGCCTCCCACTCCTGCCTGGTGGAGCGCGTCATGGACAGGGGATGCAGATAAGGAACATCCATCGCTGCCAGCAGGTTAGTACCGGGCCGGGAATCGCCGCCCATGGGCCCTGCGCTGAAACGGAAGGACATGGAATTCAGGATAATATCCGGATCCGGACAGCCGGAAAGAATACCTTCCAACGTTCCGTCATTTACCGCTTCCACGCCGTTCATGGCCACAGGCAGCACATAAAACGCCCGCTGAAGTCTCTTCATGAGTGCATCTATCCAGCCGGAATTGTCCCTCGGATAGGTGGTGGCGTAGAACAGCAGCAAAGCCAGCGGCTTTCCTTTCTCATAAGGCACCTTTTCCGTAAGTTCTTCAAAGCTGTCCAAAAAATGCATTCCCCCGGGCAGACATATTCCTGCCTTCGGTACGGTTCTGGGCGGCTTCGGTGCCGGAAGTCCTTCTGCATGACCATAATTTGAAAGAATCAGCAGCAGCATCTGACGGATATTGTCCATATCCGCCACAGAGAAATAGCCCATTATCCAGCCGTAATTCATACGGTCGCGCATTTTCTCCGGCATCATCCTGCCGGGCATGCCCGGCGTTTCGCCTTTTTCCCGCATCATGGCGCCCATCTTCCTCATGGC
>CACZQT010000110.1 GCA_902783295.1 uncultured Lachnospiraceae bacterium | reverse complement strand
CCGGGAACATCCAGCTGCAGAAGAAAAATACCAGGGCGCTCAGCAGCACCGGTGCAAAAATGCTGTTCAGCTGGGGAATATAAATCAGTTTCCGGACTGCCAGCAGATAGGATACCGTTCCGGTAACCAGAGAGGCAATGCAGGCAGCGGCTGAGGGACGTTTCCAGATGTGCCCGAAAATATACGGGAAGAAACTGCCCGCCGCCCGGAGCGCCAGGGAAAAGACGATGATGGAAAGGATTTCTCCGGCATAAATCGCTGCCAGGAAAGAGGCTACCATGGAAAGCACCATAAAAACTCTGGCCGCAGCCACAGTACGGGTTCCGCTCGCCTTCGGGTTGATAAAAACGCGGTAGATATCATTGCTGAACACAGAGCCTGTTCCCAGCAGAGTGGAGTCGGCACTGGACATTGTAGCCGAGAGAATCCCCGAGAACAGAATCCCTACCACCAGGGGCGGCATAGCTGTAACGGCCAGTGCAGGGAGAGCGTAGCGCCCGCTCTGGTCCAGTGCATTCATGACGCCTACAGTCAGGGAGTCCGTCTGATACAGTTCGCGGATGGCCATGCCCAGCATGACAGGTACAAACGAGAACAGAATCACCAGGGTTGCCGACAGAATGGAGCCGCGCCGGATCGCCCGGGGATTTTCCGCGCCGTAAAATGCGGAAATTACCTCTTCCCCGGCAGCGTATGCCATGAAAAACAGCAGGAAATATCCCAGAATCTGTCCCCAGCCGCCGATCCCGGCCACCAGGCTGGTACTTTCGCTGCCCAGTCCTTCCACAACCCTCTGCCATCCGCCGGCCAGCTTCAGTGTAAAGGGGAGTGCCAGGCACATTCCGGCAAGCACCATAAACAGCTGCAGCATATCCGTCATGGCTACGCCCCACATGCCGCCGATCATGGCGTACAGGCAGGTCAGGGCTGCCACGACGAGCAGCGCGGTATTATAATCCATGCCCAGCATGACTTCTACAATGGAAGCGGAAACCTTCAGCTGCCCGGCCGTAAGTCCGATCAGGGATACGATCGTCAGCAGGCTTTCCATCAGCCCGGCAGTTTTACCATACCGCATCCGGAAAAACTCCGGAACGGTTTTTACGCGGGTTCTTCTCATCCGGGGCGCAATCAGGCCCACCAGGAGCAGCGCCGTTCCCATGGCAAATCCGTACCAGATTGCGCTGGCGCCCCATTTCCCGTATGTATAGGAAACAACGCCCAGGGTGCTGCCGCCGTCAATGGTCGTTGCGGCCAGGGTCCCGGCCAGCAGAAAAGGTCCCAGTTTCCGGCCTGCCACCAGATAATCGGAGGTGCTCCGTATCTTCCTGGCGGAATATACTCCGATCCCAAGCACCAGGAGCAGGTAGGCTCCCACGACCAGCCAGATAATCATCTTTCAACTTCCTCCTTCCGGTTTCAAAGGAGTGTGCATCCTCACGGAGTGTTTTATCACACAGGAATTTCCTCTGTGATAAAAAGGGCGGCCGTTCCCACACGGGGACAGCCGCCTCCCTTTTCAAGAACGCCGCCGGCGTTCCTGCATTATTCTTCTTCCGCGGCAGAGCTGTCAGCTTCTTCTTCGGAAAATTCTTCGCTGCTTTCAGGATCTGCAGTTTCCTGATCCTCATCCGTTTCGGAGAAATCCTCCGTCACCTCTTCAGCACCGTTCTCTTCTTCGTCCGGAGCATCCGTTTCCGCTTCCCCGGGAAGTACCCGTGCTGTCTCATCTTCCGGTTCTTCCAGATCGCTTCCGTCCGTATCCAGCGGCACATCGCGGTAACGTTTCATGCCGGTGCCGGCCGGGATCAGCTTACCGATGATGACATTCTCCTTCAGGCCGATCAGTCTGTCGATCTTTCCGTTGATTGCGGCTTCCGTCAGGACCTTGGTCGTTTCCTGGAAGGATGCGGCCGAAAGGAAGGAATCTGTCGCCAGGGATGCCTTGGTGATACCCAGCATAATCTGCTTGCCCTCGGCAGGCGCTTTTCCTTCGCTTTCCAGCTGTTCGTTCATCTCTTCAAAGTCCAGAACGTCCATGGAAGCTCCGGGAAGGATCTCGGAATCTCCGCTCTCCTCCACACGTATCTTCTTCAGCATCTGGCGTACGATAACTTCGATATGCTTGTCATCGATTTCCACGCCCTGTCTCCGGTATACGCTCTGTACTTCACGGATCATATAATCCTGCACTGCCCGGACACCCTTGATCTTCAGCAGGTCATGAGGGTTCAGCGGACCGGCTGTCAGTTCATCGCCGGCCTCCAGCACCTGGCCGTCCACCACGCGGATGGTAGAGCCGTAAGGAATCTGGTAGGACTTGGACATGCCGTCCACAGGATTGGTAACCACCACTTCTCGCTTCTTCTTGGTATCCCGCAGCATGACTTCGCCGGGGATTTCGGTAATAATGGCCTGGCCCTTCGGCTTACGGGCTTCAAACAGTTCCTCTACACGGGGAAGACCCTGTGTAATATCACCGGTTGCTACGCCGCCGGAGTGGAAGGTACGCATGGTCAGCTGCGTGCCGGGTTCACCGATGGACTGAGCCGCGATGATGCCGACCGCTTCACCGATCTGCACCTGTCCCTGCGTAGCCATGTTGGCGCCGTAGCACTTCGCGCAGACGCCTACGTGAGAGCGGCAGGTCAGGACAGTACGGATCTTAACGGATTCCACGCCCGTGGCCATGATCTTCGGAGCCATCATCGGAGTAACCAGCGTATTGGCTGCAGCCACCAGCTCCCCGGTCTCGGGATTGACAATATCTTCCGCCAGGGTACGGCCGGTAATACGTTCCTGCAGGCTTTCAATCAGTTCCTTGCCGTCCTTGCCGGTCGTAAAGGCCCTGATCTCCATGTTCGGGATCTCGGCCCGGCCTTCGGCACAGTCCTTCTCCTGAATGATGATCTCCTGGGAAACGTCCACGAGACGTCTGGTCAGGTAACCGGAGTCAGCCGTACGCAGAGCCGTATCGGACATACCCTTTCTGGCACCGTGTGCTGACACGAAATATTCCAGAACGTCCAGACCTTCACGGAAATTGGACTTGATCGGCAGTTCGATGGTACGGCCGGTAGTATTGGCCATCAGTCCGCGCATGCCGGCCAGCTGTTTGATCTGCTGGTTGGAACCACGGGCACCGGAGTCGGACATCATGAAAATGTTATTGTACTTATCCAGGCCGCGGATCAGCTCTTCGGTCAGATGATCATCCGCCGCCCTCCAGGTATCGATAACCTGTTTGTAACGCTCGGATTCCGTGGAGAAGCCCATGCGGTACTTGGCGTTGATCTCGTCCACCTGCTTCTGGGCGCCGTCCAGGATTGCCTGCTTGCTGGCAGGAACCGTCATATCCGAAATGGATACGGTCATGGCTGCCTGAGTGGAATATTTATATCCGATGGCTTTGATGCGGTCCAGAGCTTCTGCCGTGGCAATAACGCCGTGAACGTTGATGATTCTCTCCAGGATCGGCTTCAGCTGTTTCTTGCCGACCAGGAAGTCAACTTCCAGTTTATAGCGGTTCTCCGGAATGGAACGGTCCACGAAGCCCAGATCCTGATCAATGATTTCATTGAACAGGAAGCGGCCGAAGGTGGATTCCACCATGGCGAATTCTTTCGATCCGTCCGGCTGCGTAAAGCAGCGGCGTACATGGATGCGGGCGTGCAGATCCAGTTCCTTGTTCTCATACGCCAGCACAGCCTCGTTCAGATCACGGAACCAGCTTCCTTCTCCCTTCACGCCGGGGCGTTCCTGGGTCAGATAGTAGATACCCAGAACCATATCCTGGGAAGGAACCGCCACAGGGCCGCCGTCCGAAGGTTTCAGCAGGTTGTTCGGAGAGAGCAGCAGGAAACGGCATTCCGCCTGCGCTTCTACCGACAGGGGCAGATGAACTGCCATCTGGTCGCCGTCAAAGTCCGCGTTATAGGCCATGCAGACCAGCGGATGCAGCTTGATGGCCTTGCCTTCTACCAGGATGGGCTCGAAAGCCTGAATACCCAGGCGGTGCAGTGTAGGAGCACGGTTCAGCATGACCGGATGTTCCTTAATGACATCTTCCAGAACGTCGAAAACTTCCGGACTCATGCGTTCTACCATCTTCTTGGCGCTCTTGATGTTCCGGGCGATCTCCCGGGCCACCACTTCCTTCATAACGAAGGGCTTGAACAGCTCCAGAGCCATTTCCTTCGGCAGGCCGCACTGATAGATCTTCAATTCCGGACCGACGACGATAACCGAACGGCCGGAATAGTCTACACGCTTGCCCAGCAGGTTCTGGCGGAACCGGCCCTGCTTGCCCTTCAGCATGTCGGAGAGGGATTTCAACGGGCGGTTGCCGGGGCCAACCACGGGACGTCCGCGGCGGCCATTATCGATCAGCGCGTCCACCGCTTCCTGCAGCATGCGCTTCTCGTTTCTTACGATAATGTCCGGGGCTCCCAGTTCCAGAAGCCTTTCCAGACGGTTATTGCGGTTGATGATTCTGCGGTACAGATCATTCAGGTCCGACGTAGCGAAACGTCCGCCGTCCAACTGCACCATCGGGCGCAGATCCGGAGGCAGTACCGGGATCACATCCATGATCATCCATTCCGGACGGTTCCCGGAAGCCTTGAACGCTTCCAGTACTTCCAGGCGCTTGATAATGCGGGCCTTTTTCTGTCCGCTGGCGCCATCCAGCAGCTGCTGCTTCAGCTCTGCAGATTCCTTCTCCAGGTCAATATCCTTGAGCAGAGCCTGAATTGCCTCAGCGCCCATACCGGCCTTAAAGCTGCCGTAGCCATAATCGGCGATCGCCTTCCGGTATTCCTTTTCCGACAGCTCCTGCTTCAGTTTCAGAGGAGTTTTCTTCGGATCCAGTACGATATAGGAAGCGAAGTACAGCACCTTATCCAGCAGACGGGGCGAAAGATCCAGAATCAGGCCCATACGGCTGGGAATGCCCTTGAAATACCAGATATGGGAGACCGGCGCCGCCAGGGAAATATGGCCCATGCGCTCACGGCGCACGCTGGCCTTGGTCACCTCTACGCCGCAGTGGTTGCAGATGACGCCTCTGTAACGGATCTTTTTGTATTTGCCGCAGTGGCACTCCCAGTCCTTGCTGGGCCCGAAGATACGTTCGCAGAACAGGCCGTCCTTTTCCGGTTTCAGGGTACGGTAATTAATCGTCTCCGGCTTTTTCACTTCGCCGCGTGACCAGCTTGTAATCTTCTCCGGGGAGGCCAGGCCGATACGGATTGCATCAAATACCAAAGGCTGGTAAGTCTCTTCATTGACAGGCATCGTTGGTCTCCTTTCTAGTTGTCATAGTCAGTATCATTGTCACTTCCGAGTCCCACCATTCCGGAAAGGTCCTCATCATCCCCGAAAACGTCCTCATCCGGACCATCTATATCTTCCGGATCCAGATGACCCAGCAGGTCATCATCGTCATCATCCAGGCCGCCTTCGGCTTCCATGCTGTCGAAAATATCATCGCTCGGTTCTTCCTGAGCGGCCAGCATCGCATCATCCGGCTCTTCGTCAGGATCATCTTCCGGCATGTCAGGCTCAACATCCGCCAGTTCGCCGTCACGGAATTCCTGTTTCTGGAATCCGTAGGAACCGAAGTCTTCTTCTCTGCGGTTGTAATCGCGGTCATCATCGATGACAGACCGGAAATCCCTGGCCATCATATCGACATTTTCCTTGATTTCCACTTCGTCGCCGTTTTCATCCAGCAGCTTCACATCCAGACCCAGTGCCTGCAGCTCCTTCAGCATAACCTTGAAGGACTCCGGCACACCGGGGGTCGGGATGTTACCGCCCTTGATGATGGCTTCGTACGTCTTCACACGGCCGACAACGTCATCCGACTTCACCGTCAGGATTTCCTGCAGTGTATAGGCTGCGCCGTAGGCTTCCAGAGCCCAGACTTCCATCTCACCGAAACGCTGGCCGCCGAACTGGGCTTTGCCGCCCAGAGGCTGCTGGGTAACCAGGGAGTAAGGACCGGTGGAACGAGCGTGGATCTTATCGTCAACCAGGTGGTGCAGCTTCAGGTAGTTCATATGGCCGATCGTAACTTCGCTGTCGAAGTTCTCGCCGGTACGGCCGTCCCGGAGCTGGACCTTGCCTTCCCTGGTAATCGGAACACCCTTCCAGAGTTTCCGGTGCTCCAGGTGGCTTCCCAGGTAATCCATCACTTCCGGACGAAGGAGATCCTTGTACTTGGCCTGGAACTCCTCCCATTCGGTATTTACATAATCATTTGCCATTTCCAGGGTATCGCCGATATCCGTTTCCTTGGCTCCGTCAAAGACCGGTGTAGTCACCTTAAAGCCCAGAGCTGCAGAAGCCAGGGAAAGGTGGGTCTCCTTCACCTGCCCGATGTTCATACGGGAAGGCACGCCCAGGGGGTTCAGAACGATATCCAGCGGACGTCCGTTAGGCAGGTACGGCATATCTTCCACAGGCAGCACGCGGGAAACAACACCCTTGTTGCCGTGACGGCCGGCCATCTTGTCGCCTACGGAAATCTTTCTCTTCTGCGCGATGTAAATACGTACCGATTCGTTCACGCCGGGAGAAAGGTCATCCCCGTTTTCACGCGTAAAGACCTTTGCGTCAATGATAATACCGTAAGCGCCGTGCGGAACCTTCAGAGAGGTATCGCGGACTTCCCGTGCCTTTTCGCCGAAGATCGCACGCAGCAGGCGTTCTTCCGCCGTCAGTTCGGTTTCGCCCTTCGGGGTAACCTTGCCGACAAGGATGTCCCCGGCACGGACTTCCGCGCCGATGCGGATAATACCGCGGTCATCCAGATCCTTCAGGGACTCTTCGCCGACACCCGGTACATCGCGGGTGATCTCTTCCGGCCCCAGCTTGGTATCACGGGCTTCCGCTTCGTATTCTTCAATATGAATGGATGTATAAACGTCATCCTGCACCAGGCGTTCCGACAGCAGGACAGCGTCTTCGTAGTTGTAGCCTTCCCAGGTCATGAAGCCGATCAGCGGGTTTTTGCCCAGGCCGATCTCGCCCATATAGGTGGAAGGACCGTCCGCCAGGACCTCGCCGGCCTTCACGGTCTGTCCCTTGTCCACAATGGGATGCTGGTTGTAGCAGTTGCTCTGGTTGCTCCGCATGAACTTGGTCAGGTTGTAGGTATCCAGGATACCGTTGTCCCTGCGGACTGTAATGGATGTAGCGGAAACCCGCTCCACCGTTCCGTCATACTTCGCCACCACGCAGACGCCGGAGTCCACCGCCGCCTTGGCTTCCATACCGGTGCCGACCACTGCGGAATCCGTCTTCATCAGCGGTACTGCCTGCCTCTGCATGTTGGAGCCCATCAGCGCGCGGTTCGCGTCGTCGTTCTCCAGGAACGGGATCATG